>CAYNYM010000249.1:0-5623 GCA_964401325.1 uncultured Desulfobacteraceae bacterium
CCAACGCCAGTTATCTTGAAGATCAAATCGCCAAAATACGGCTCATGATGCCCAACCTGAACCATATTCATATTGAGGCCAGCGGGATTGATGAGATGGATGCCACCGGAGAGGAGTCCCTGTCTTTGATTGTGGAGCGGGTACGGAGTGCAGGGTATGGGATATCCTTCAGCGGCCTCAAGAAGAATGCCCTGGATGTCATGAAGAGAACGCGGCTTTATGAAAAAATCGGAGAGGAAAACATCTTTTCCACCCAAGAGGCGGCCGTAAAGACCATCTATGCGGCCGCCCACAAGAACGCGGATGCGAACGAAGAGAAATGCCCCTTGATCGCCTACTGCCCCGTGACCTGTGAGGAGGAGACCCCTTAGGATAAGGGGCCTGGGTCAGATACCGATTAATTGAAAAAATACAGCACCAGGGAGAGCTCCTATGCCTTCAACCAGCCTTTTCAGCGGAATCTTTTGTCAGGGAGCTGTCGTGGCCCGCAAACTCGCCGAGAGACTTGGCGTCAATTTGTTTAACGATCAGGATTTAGTCGAGGAAGCCTCCCGTCAATTCGGAAAATCCCCGACTCAATTCCAGTGTGCCTTCGCGCGCGGGGGCCCCCTTTTCGAAAGATTGACCCGCCGGAGGCAAAATGCCTTGACCTGCCTCAAAATGGTAATGGCCCAAAAGCTCATGGAGGACGCCCCGATCGTTATCCAGGGGCTTTCAGGGCATCTGATTCCCAAGGACATCACCCATGTGCTCAAGGTCTGTCTCATCGCGGACAAAGCCTTCAGGGTAAAGCAGGCCCTGGAGCACCACGGGCTTCCGGAAAAGGCCGCCCGCAAAGCCATCTCCAAGAATTACGGCCAGGCCGCCACCTGGACGGGGCACCTTTTTCATAAAAGCCCCTGGGATCCCGAACTCTATGACATGGTCATTCCCATGGACAAGAAGGGCGTGAATGAGGCCGTGGATTTCATCGCAGAGAACCTGCAAAAGGATATCCTGAAGCCAAACATGACGTCCAGGCAGGCCGTAGAAGATTTTCGTTTGGCAGCTGAGGTGGAAGCCACGCTTGGAAGAAAGGGGGAAGATGTCTCGGTTGCCGCCCGGAAAGGATCCATTTTCCTGACGATCAACCGACATGTGCTCAGGCTCTCCCGCTTTGAAGAGGAACTGAAAAGGCTGGCTATGACCCTGTCGGACGTAAGAGAGGTCGAGACGCGGGTAGGACCGGATTTTCACAAGAGCGATATCTATCGCGATCATGCCCTGGAAAAGCCCTCAAAGATCATGCTGGTCGACGATGAGCGGGAATTCGTCGAGACCCTTTCTGAACGTTTATTGCTCAAGGATTTCGATACCGCCGTGGTCTATGGCGGGCAAGAGGCCCTATCCCTGGTGGACAGGGATGAACCGGAAGTCATGGTGCTGGACCTGAAGATGCCGGGAATCGACGGGGTCGAGGTGCTGCGCCGAATCAAAAAAGAGCACCCCGATGTGGAGGTCATCATCCTGACAGGGCAGAGCTCCAAAGAGGATGAGGAAACCTGTCTGGGACTGGGGGCCTTTGCCTATTTGAAAAAGCCGGTAGATGTGGAATTGCTCGCCCGGACCATGCAGGCGGCTTATCGGAAAATCAGGCAAAAGAAGCCATAGACCGCTTGAAAGAACCGTTAAGAGGTCTCCCTTCCCATAACCGGGTCTCTTTTTGAAACCCATTCAGCCACGAACGGGTCATGACCAGAGGAGGCCCTATTTTTTTCAAAGCGCTCAGCACATCCCCCTTCACGGCCTCAGAAAACCCGCTCAGAAATTTCCCGATAGGTCCGAAAGGCCCTCTCACCAAAGCAGATAAAGGTCACTTCCAGGGTCTCCTCGGTTTTGAGAAACTTTCCGGTCTCTTTCAGGGCGATTTCCGTGGCCCTTTCCAGGGGAAATCCATAGGCCCCCGTGCTGATCGAAGGAAAGGCGATGCTCTTTAGGCACAAGTCCTGGGCCTTCATCAGGCTGTTTCGATAGCAATCGGCCAGGAGATGGTCTTCGTTTTTGTGACCGCCGGCCCAGATAGGTCCCACCGTATGGATGACCCACTTGGCGGGAAGACGATAGCCTTTGCTGACCCTTGCTTCACCCGTGGGGCACCCACCAATCGTCCTGGTCTCCGCCAGGAGTTCGGGGCCGGCCGCCCTGTGGATCGCACCGTCCACACCGCCCCCGCCAAGAAGGGAGTTGTTCGCGGCATTGACAACGGCATCCACTTCGAGTTTGGTAATGTCTCCTTCCAGAATATGTATCCTTTTCTCCATCCTTGACCTCCTTGTCTTTTTACGGGTTGCCCGTCGTCTTTGCCACGCACAAGTGAGTGGAGACAACCGGGTGCGCGGTGACCCCGGCCGTTCGCGCGAACAGCTTGAAGAGGGATCGTTCGTGAGCCGTCCGGGCGTTGCCCCCTGATCCACCGTCAAGGCATCATAGACGAATTGGGCGGCGGATTCAGGAAGGATCATATAAAATGCCAAACCTCAGGTATCACACCATAAATAAACGGGCCGGCGCAAGCCCTATTCGCGACGGTGAGGAAGGACTCCCCAGTGATCGGGAATTTTTCACAGCAAAATGAGGCCTTCTCCCCATGGACAAACGAAGGAAAATCACGAGAATAGGACGCAACGTATCAAAATTTACATTCTATATAACGTGTTTGGCACGGGAATCTCGGGTGATTCCCGTGGAATCCCCCTCAATTCAGAAGGGGTGAACGAACAAGCAACCCAAAAAACAAGCCATTATTTTTGACTAGAAACGCGTTGAAAGGGTAACTATCAACCTAATTTTATAAGTGGCACCGTTGGAAAGATAACAATCAGCTTACCTTGAAAAAGGCAGGGGCAATGGAGTCCCTGCCTTTTTCTTTTTCCTAAGGAATCCGAATATCTTTATGGTATTCTTAGTCGCATCTCGTTTCATGAAATGTCAGGAAAAAGAGAGGGGAGTCACCGGCCATGAAATCCTAACGGGCTCTGATTATGCTTGCACGTTTTTCTCTCTATGGATTTCTCAAAAACCAGCGGTATTTCGAGCCGTTCATCATCCTTTTCTTTCTTGAAAAGGGACTCTCTTTTACACAGATCGGCCTCCTTGTCGGATTTAGAGAACTCTGCATCAATGTCATGGAAATCCCGAGTGGTGCCTTTGCAGACCTGCATGGTCGGCGCAGGTGCATGATCCTTTCCTTCCTTTCCTACATGGGCTCCTTCCTCTTGTTTGGCCTTAGCGGACAATACTGGCAGATGTTTGCGGCCATGTTCCTCTTTGCCGTCGGGGAGGCCTTCAGGACAGGAACCCACAAGGCCATGATCTTTACATGGCTTCGGCTTCGGGGCCGGCTGGATGAAAAGACCCGAGTCTACGGCTATACCCGTTCCTGGTCCAAGCTCGGTTCCGCGTTTTCCATCATCCTTGCCACCCTCTTTGTCTTGTTTGAGGGCAACTACAGCACCGTTTTCTTTTATTCCATCGTTCCCTACGGGCTGGGTCTCCTGAATTTCATGGCCTACCCCGGGGAACTGGAAGGTCAACCCGTCAGAGGGATCGGCCTTGCGGATATTGTTTCCCACCTTTCCGAAACCCTCCGCAGGGCACTGAGACTCGGTCCGTTGCGCCGCCTGATGCTTGAATCCATGGGATTTGAAGGCGTCTTCAAGGCGGCCGGGGACTACCTTCAACCCGTGATCATGGGTATGGCCCTCGCCCTTCCCCTGCTTAAGAACCAGACGGAAATTCGGAGAAATGCTCTTCTGGTAGGAGCGGTCTATCTTGTCCTCTTCTTGGCCTCGGCCTATGCCAGCAGAAAATCTCACAGGATCACGGCCTGCTGCGGGGGAGAGGAACCGGGGTCCCGCTTCCTATGGAAAACCGTTCTTGTTATCTATGCGGTCCTGGGACTTCTGCTTTTTTTTGAATTTCACGCGCCGGCCGTCGCAGGTTTTCTTGGGCTCTATCTTATCCAGAACTTTTGGCGACCGATCCTTATCAGCCGCTTCGATGCCTTTGCCACGGAGACCCAAGGGGCTACGGTGCTCTCGATTGAAAGCCAGGCAAAATCTGTGGCCACCATGATCGTAGCGCCCGTTCTCGGGATGGCCGTGGATTTTGTAAAGCTTCACGGCATCGGCGGGGCCTTCTGGCCGGTCGGTATCGCCGGGGCTGTTGTCGCGGGATCCATTCTGGCAGCGTTCCGCCGGAAAACTGCATGAGGGGATTCAGGCACGCAATTCCGTGTCATCATGGGCGGTAGGCAGGGGGAGGACCGCAAAGGATGATCAAGGTGTATGGTGTCTTGAGGGTCACACGACTGCCTTGTCAGAGGTCATTCCTATGGTTATGTCTTACATGCAACGCTAGGGGGTCATCCGGTCGTTGCGCCGGAATGAGGGGCTCACTTCCCGGGTTTCCCCCAGAGAGGATCCTGCCCGAAACGTTCCATCCACCACTCTTCCTGAGACAGATAACGGCCGACCTCATTTCTGGAAAAGGAATATTGGTAGTTGTTACAATAATTCGCAATCAATTGATAGGCTTCGATAATTTTTTTTGTCCTCTCCAGGCAGACGGTTCGCTCTTCCTCGCAACGGTCCGGGTGCCACTGCCTTATAAGCCTTCGATAATTGGCCTTGATCTGCTTCATCGTGGTTCGCTCGGGCAGTTCCAAAAGTGTCCTTGCCTTTGTGATCTTCTCGTAAAGTTTCATGGCGTTGAGATGCTTTCAAAGAAATATTTGGCTGTCATTTTTTTTACTAAAGGCCTAAGACCGCAGGGTCGCCGTCAACCGAAGGGGATTTTGCAGGAGTTCCAGGGCAGAGACGATATCAGAGCAAACCACATCGGCGGAGGTGAGCGTCTCCACGAATGCACCCTCTCCAAGAATAACGGCCATTCCGAGTGCCGCGGCCTTGAGCATCAGTTTGTCGTTCCTCCCGTTTCCAATGCACACCGTATGCTCGGCACCGAGGCCTTTGACATAATCCAGTTTACCCTTGTCCTGATTTTCCAAGGCAAGGACACTGACCTTGCAGGGAATGCCCGCGAGTCCGGATCGAACCTTCCCGAAAGTATCCGCTGTGACGACATGCACCTCAAGATCCGTTGCCATATGCACGAGGGCGTTTTTCACCCCCGAGAGAAGTTCACCATCCACGGCAAGGGTCCCATTGTAATCCAACACGAGATACTGGAGATTTAATTCCCCGTATCCGGGAATCGTGACAGCAATCATGTGGCCTCCGATCATAAATGACTCCAAGGCGGAGCCTCGGCGTCCAATCCCATAAACATAAAGGCGACTTCAAAGGGCAGGTGATCAAATCGCCTGGTATGTGTCAGCAAAAACCCCCGTTTGATATACCAGTCCCAGAGGTCCGATTGCTGGGCAATGATCCCGATCTCAAGGCGTTGGGCCTCAATTTTCCGTGCCTCCTCAGCGGCATGCCCGACCAGGCATTCTCCAAACCCCCTCCTCCTCACTTCGGGAAGCACTGCGATTTTTTCAAGATAAAAGACCTGAGGAGAGGATGGTCGTCATCGTGGCCGCATCGACATTGCCCCCGCTCAGCACGACGCCGACTCGCTT
>CAYNYM010000250.1:0-5609 GCA_964401325.1 uncultured Desulfobacteraceae bacterium
AAAGCAAATAAGGCACCCAAAGCAAATTTCAAACCTCCTCGGATGCCTATCGTTGTTACGCCATTTAAAATGTCAGACTCGCAAGTGAGCTAACGCCCCTTTTCCGATGATCTGCATTCTCTTTGCGAGGGTGCATGAATGTAATATATCTTTCTCTGGGCCGCCCGATACGGCCTTTTCAAGAACGGATTATGAGTAGCCTTTCAATTTTACGCCCATAGTTTATTATGTTTCTATTTTTATTATCTATTTCAGGTTAGTTGTCAACAAAAAATTGGCGATATACCCTCTTGAGGCCCAAAGGGCAACCAATTCCAACCACAAGGTCCATTATATCTCTCTTTTTCAGGCATGATATGCAAATCAGGTGGTGGATTTGAGGGCCCTTGCACGGCCTGCCCTTTCGATTCTTTTCGACAATACTTTTAATAACCATACAGGAATCAACGAGTTCCAATTCTGGAAACAAAAAGGGGTAACGAATAAAACCGTTACCCCTTTGCTTTTCATCTGGTAGGCACGAAGAGATTTGAACTCTTGACCCCTACCGTGTCAGGGTAGTGCTCTCCCCCTGAGCTACGTGCCTATGCTCGATTTATCTATCAATTGCTCCCGAGGATGTCAAGCCCAATTGTGCTTCATGGCCCTTTTGAAGTCCTTTTACTCTCTTGAAGTCTACCCCTTTGAAGACGCGTTGCCCTCTCCCATCATTTTGAACCAATAATGCATGTAATGAAGGCCTGAGCTGACGGTTAACAGGCCGGTCGAATAAAACAGATATCTGTAGCCCTCCAGGGGCAGCGTGAAAAGGTAGCCTTTTGAGAGCACGGCGATGACGGATGCAAATTGGAAGCATGTGGTGATCTTGCTCACCATGGAGGGTTTGATCGGGGCAAATTCCATGCGGGCGAAGAAAAGAACCACCACGCCTAGGAGAATAAGGATATCCCTGGCAATAACGGTGACGGTCAACCAGGGAGGGAGGAAACCCCTCACGGAGAGGGCAATAAAGGTTGCCACCAAAAGAATCTTGTCGGCAATGGGATCCAGGTAGGCTCCAAGTTTACTCTTTTGCCTGAAGAGCCGCGCCACCATGCCGTCAAGCCCGTCGGTCACACAGCACAGCGCAAACACCGCGAGGGCGAATTGGAGCTGATCGTTAATCACGAAGATAATGAAAATGGGCGCCAGTATAATTCTTAGGGTTGTGATGAGATTGGGGACCGTCATGGAATCTACCTTATGATAAAAAGGATCTCGTCTGCTTCAGATTTTGTCATACCCGCGTGAAAGGGAAGCCGTTCATGACCCGAAACCATGTCCAGGAAATGCTCTTTGTCTCCCGTAAAATCGATCATTACCGTGAGGGATTGTCCTTTGATTCTGGTTTGTGTGACCGCCTGGACACCAGGAATTTCATTTTGCAGGAACTCCTTGAATTCCCTGAACTGTCTAAGACTCTTCAGACCCTCGAGGGTAATTTCAAACCGGGAAATCTCCCGGCCGGTTGAACGGATGTTTTTGAATATCAAGGGGATCAACCCGTCAACCGCCTCACTTATGGCCTTTGTCACCGGATCTTCTTCCCTTCCGGGATCCAAGGAACCGTCATCGATACGCTCTATGCGTCCCTCCCGCCCAAGGATTGTCGATGTCTTCGTATCAACGGCCGTGAGGTTGACTGAAGCCGATCGACCCTCCAGGACTTCGCACCTTCCCAAAACAACGACATTGGCCCCCAGCACGTCTCCCCAACGAACGGCCTCCCCAAGGGGCAGTTCCAGGGCCTTCATCTCATCGGAAAATGGCATCTCAGGGATGCTCAAGATCCTGTTTACAGGGCTAAAGCCGTGTTCCTCGAAAACCCTGTAAAGCGTCAACTCAGTCTGACTGAGGGGCGAATCACTCCTTGGATCACCCCACCAGTAGAGCATTCTATTTTTCCCGACCTCAAGATGAGAGACCAGGAAGAGGACCCTGATGGGCGGTCCTTTCACGGCAAGGACCCCGAGATCCCTCAGTCTCTCCTCCATCAGTTCGTCATTGACCTTGAGACGGACCAGCAGGGTGTAACGGTCGTCGGTCTGATCTTCTGCAAGGATATAGAAATTTTCGATCGCTTCCTTTGCCCCGGGCAAGATATCATGGATAATGGCGGCAAAACCGTTCACCATGCCCCGGCGCCCAAGACGCCCAGCCAAATCCCTCTCAACCCCCTTCGTCAGGGCATCGCCGATAGCCGCCTTTTTTGCCGCTGCCAGATTTCCGTCAAGAATCTTTCCGGAACCAATGGAGAGGATCTCCTTTTCACGTGATTCGGTGTGTGCGCCGGCCTTCGGAGGCCGGCACAACAACATGGAAATGAAAGCCAGCCCCACGAGACCGAAAACAAAGACCCTTTTCGGGATATGATTGCATATCAAAAGTGCATCTCCTCTTTTTAAAATATAAATGGAAGATCCTTGTTCCCTGATCTTTCCGCACCAAGCCACGGGCTGAAATCATGGCCCCAGCATGACCTTGAGCCCATTGATGCCGGTCAGGGCATCCAGACCGGAGAGTCTGCGGTGGGGCCAAAAGAGGCCCTGGTCTCGACTGGGCATCAGATCATACCGCTTACAGAGCATGATCGAGTCAAAGTAGTCGACATAACGCGAGATATCTCTATAGGGCGACGGCTTTCCAGCCTCGCGTTCGAACAGGGTCGGATCACCCTTGACCTTCACGACGATGTCGGCAATCATGGTCGCATAATCTGATCTGCTCACATATTCATCCGGTCCGAAGGTTCCATCAGGGCGATAACGCAATCCCATAACGTCGAGCATGAGGATCTTTTTTATCTCCCCCCGCAATCCGTGGCCTGCGACATCTTCAGGCACCGCCGGCTCGGTCGAGGGACGAACGCCGTCGTCTTGAGGGGCCCCCATCTCGGCTTCGCGGGCCTTTTCGTAGACCTCGTCAAGTCTCAATTCATGAATGAGAAGTCCCGCCACCTGCGCCCTGGTGACCTTGTCCAGAATGGCCACTTCCCTGCCCAGTTCGGATTCGGGCCTGTTTTGATCCAAATTCCGCAACCATTTCAAATGGTCATAGGATTCGACCATAAACAACCGGTTGATCTCCAACACCTTTCTGAAGGCCTTTTCAGCATCGTCGAATCGGCCGCCGATTTCATAGGCCATGGCCATATAATAATAGACGCCCGGGTCTTCCCTTGCCATCGTCTCGGCCAGTGCAAAATGAATTTCCGCGGCCCTGAGCCAACCCTCCTTCTTGCTCATGGTGTGGAGGCGAATGAAACCAACCTGCGCAAGAATCTCCTCTTCCTCGTTGCCCGCATGTCTTGCTGCGAGTTCCATGGCCTCAAAGGCTGCCTGAAACTCTCCCTTCAGGCCGCGGACCAGCCCCAAGCCCCTGTGTGCGGGGGAATATTTGGGGTCGAGTTGTCGGGCAAAGGCAAATTCCCTTCCGGCGTCCCCCAACCGCCCTTTTTCCATCAATTTGAATCCACTCTCCACGTGATGTCCGGGGGAATCAAGAAAGGGCTCTCCCAACAACCGATCCGAGGCGCAACCAAGACCCAGGACCATCGGGAAGAGCACGCTCAAGAGACCTGCGAAAAGACGGGCGGGGATTCTCTTTTCCATGATTTTCGGCTCCCTGTTCATTTCTTGAAACTTCGAGGATATCCAAATGAGGCGCGAATCAATCAATCACGATGACCACTTTGCATTTCTGCAAAAGGATCAAATGGCTGGCCGTCCCTCTTATCTTGGCCGCATCGGCGTTGCTGATGACCACATCGGAGACTCCGGTTTGGGCCGTTCTGATCCCCTTGACGATTAATGGGTTTTCAGAGACCCTCGGACTGTCTTTTGCCGCCTCCATGTCCTCGGCATAGCTCGCAACGCAATTTCTTATCGCGTGATCCCGACTGATGTAGGCAGGCCCGTACACCTCTTTACCGTCCTCATCGGTGACCAGAGGCGCTATCGCGGATTTCACCTGAAATCCGCGGCAGTCTATGATCAACCCGGAAAAAGACGGACCCGCATCGCTCAGCGAGGCGTTGGGTTGGTGCACAGATTCGATTTTGCGAAAACTTCCGGGCAATACCAGATCGGCGAGTCCCCCTCGGATCTCCAACATCACAGTGGCTCGCACCTCCCCGAATTTCCCGTAGGTCATATCAACAAGAGGGGTTTTTTTTATGAGCCCCTGGAGAGCCTCACGGGTCTCTTGCTTTTCGCTGAGAAGCTCCCCGATGAGGACTTTGGAATTCATCTGCAGCCCTTCGACGATTTTCAACAGATTTTGCCTTGCCCTGTTGATCGCTTGCCCCTCGGCAACAGCCCGACCTTGTGCCGGATTGTCCGGCTTTCCGGGAGGATGACCTCTGCCGGTGGCCTCGATGATCCCGTTCGTCCAATCGATTTTTCCGTGCTCAAGGGTCTGAATGTAATGCTGCGCAAACACCATAACCGGCCACAGGAAGACAGACAAGGCGAAGGCAGCGGTAAGGGACAGTTTGCAGCTTTTCATGGTACCTTCTCCAAGCAGGAACGAGAATCGACAAACGTCTGGATCTTCCGGTAGATTGCTTCCTTTTTTTCAACCGGCACCCATTGCATTTCAGAATCGGCCTTGAACCAGGTCAACTGCCTCTTGGCATAACGCCTCGTATCCCTCTGGAGGCGTGCAACCGCCTCATCCAGATCCCAGGCACCGTGAAGATATTTTATCACGTGCCTGTATCCCAGTGCGTTCATGGGCTTGAGGTCGGGGGAATATCCCGTCTTGAGGATGCCCTCCGTTTCTCTGATCAGGCCGCTTTCAAACATGGCACGACTGCGCTCGTTGATGCGATGATACAGTTGTTCCCGATCCATATGCAAACAAATTTTGAGCTCACGAAAGGGCCTGTCCCGAAAACGATGTTTCATGATGAGTTGAGATAACGGTTTCCCCGTAAGATGAATGATCTCCAGGGCTCGAACGACTCTCACCCGGTCATTGGGATGGACCTTTTCCGCCGATTCAGGATCGAGTTTCTCCAGCCGGTGATGCATCTCGACAGGGCCCCGCACGCCCCATTCCCGGTTCAACGTCAACCGGTATTCCGGATCAGAAGGAGGGCAATCCAGGAGCCCACCGAGCAATGTCTTGATATAGAGGCCGGTCCCCCCTACGACCATGGCCAGTTTATTTCTTCCGTCAATTTCTTCCAGCACGGGCAATGCGCGGGAACGATAGATCGCTGCGTTGAATTCCTGATCGGGGTCCACGACATCAAAGAGATGATGCGGGATATCTCCCCGTTCCTGCGCGGACGGCTTGGCCGTTCCCACATCCATGCCGCGGTATACCTGCATGGAATCGGCATTGACGATCTCACCATTGAATCGCCGGGCAATCTCAACGGCCAGGGCACTCTTTCCCGAAGCAGTGGGTCCGGCAATGACAACGATCTTTTGTCTGTTATCCTTCATCTGGGTTCTGGGGTTTAAAGGTTCAGGGTTCAGGGGTTGGTCACTTCCAACTTTCGGCACTTGTAACTGTTCAGGTTGTTTAGGCTGTAGGCTACAGGCTATTCGTTTCCGAACCCT
>CAYNYM010000251.1:0-5605 GCA_964401325.1 uncultured Desulfobacteraceae bacterium
AAAGTCAGGGCCTCGGGCAATCACGATTTGTTTCTCACTGAGAGGGGAACCACGTTCGGGTACAACAACCTGATCGTGGACATAAGATCCATTGCGGTCATGAAGGGTTTTGGTTTTCCTGTTATATTTGACGCCACCCATAGTGCACAACTTCCGGGCGGCGCCGGTACCCGTTCCGGAGGCCAGAGAGAATTCGTCGGGCATCTTTCCAGGGCGGCAGTCGCCGCCGGGGCCGACGGCCTGTTCTTGGAGATTCATCCCAATCCTGATTTCGCCCTCTGTGACGGACCGAATTCGCTTCCCCTCAACCAGGTAAGACCCCTCCTTGCCTTATTGAAAGAGATCCACGGGCTTGTGCGCGCTCAGGTCTGATCGAATATCTCCACCGCCGCACGGATTGAAGGCCCCTGAGCGTCGGAAAACGGCAGCCCTCCGGGCGCAACCGTTAACGGCAGAGCCCGGGGTTATTGCGGGGGCGGCGTGCAGTCCGGGAAGGTTACCACAATCAAATCAATGCGATTGGGAATAATATATGATTGAAGACATGGCGGCCGCAATCAAACTTCTTGTTCTGGACGTGGACGGGGTAATGACCGACGGCCGCATTCTCCTGACGGGCGGTGGAGAGGAAATAAAGTGTTTCCATGTAAGAGACGGCCTTGGCTTGAAATTGCTCATGGAAGCGGGCATCGATGTGGCTATCATTACCGGTAGGGCCTCTCAAGCGGTCCTCAGCCGGGCAAGGGAACTGGGTATAACCGAGGTCCATCAAGGAATAAGAGACAAGGCCGCGATTTTTTCTTCGCTGGTCAAAAATAAGGGGTTGGAGAAGGAACAGGTCTGTGCCATGGGAGATGATCTCCCGGAGCTGGCGGTGTTTCGCTTGGCAGGTCTGTCTGTTGCGGTGGGGGACGCCGCGGTTGAGGTGCGTGAGGCCGCCTCCATGGTCACAAGGCACCGGGGAGGAATGGGGGCCGTCAGAGAGGTCTGTGAGTTGATCCTGAAGGCCCAGGGGAAATGGTCGCCGTTGCTTTATTGCGGCGAGCGGGGGGCAAAATAAGGCTTTACAGGGCTGATGGCTTTTTGGTATACTTATTGCAATGAAGCATTTCTTGAAAAAGCATTGGCCTCTGGTAGGCATTCTCCTCCTCCTTTTAGTGGCCCTCTTCTATCTTATCAATCCCCGCAAGGAGATTCTGGAAAAATCAATCCTTTCGAATGTCTTATCACGGGAAGGTTTCAGGCTTGAGGATATTCATTACTCACAGGACAGCCCTGAAGAGGGGATGAGGTGGGTTTTGGATGCCAAAGAAGCGAGAATTTCCAAGGACAGACAATTTGTCACCTTCAAGCACTTTCGATTGAAACTGGAGCCCAAGGGCCGGCCGTCCGTTGAGATCGAAGGAGAAAATGGCGAGTATGACAAGGGGTCCGGGGAGATCAACCTTCGCGACAACTTACGGGGGCGAACGGACAACGGGTACAGGATCATGACGGACCATATCCTGTATCAACAAAGGGAAGGCTACCTGACCACCGAATGCACGGTCAGGATAAAGGGGCCTTCCTTCTCTTTGCGGGGAAAGGGGCTCTATGTGGATTTGAGAAGTGAGGTCCTCCGTCTCCATGCCGATGTCATCGCTGTTATTGAAAATGAGGCCGTGGTACTATGAAACGTCATTATCGTGCGTTCCTGTTTTTGACGATCCTCCTGGCGGGCCTGATGCCGTCTTTTCCCTGTTTTTCGCAGCCGTCTGACCGTTCGGGGAAAGAGGAAAAGGCCTCGTCTATTGTCATCAAGTCTGATACCCTTGAAATGGATGACGCCAAAAAACGCGTATCCTTTGTGGGAAAGGTCGATGCCTTAAAGGGCACTTTACGGATAAAGGCCGATAGGATGACGGTGCATTATACGGGCCGATCCACAAGGGAAACCACCGAGGGCGAGCAGGCCAAAATAGAAAAAATCGTCGCCACGGGCCATGTGAAAATTATCCGAGCCGAGGGAGGGCTTGCCACGGCCGAGAAAGCGGTTTACTATCAGGGCGAAGAAAAGGTGGTCCTCACCGGAAAACCCGTGGTTAAACAGGGCGGGGATTTTGTCGAAGGGGAAAGAGTGATCCTTTTTGTAAATGAGAGACGCAGCATTGTCGAGGGTTCCGAAGGAAGCAGGGTCAGAGCGGTTCTGTCATCCGGAGGAGAAAAAAGGTAACCTTTTGACCGACCAAGAGGAAATACTGCGCGCGGATGGTCTGGTGAAGATCTACCATGGAAAACGGGTCGTCAATCAGATCGATATACACTTAAGCCGCAATGAAATCATTGGATTGCTTGGCCCAAACGGGGCAGGAAAAACCACGACGTTCTACATGATCATAGGTCTGACCCGTCCGGACGAGGGGAAGATCTCTCTCGACGGGCAGGACATTACCCATGAGCCCATGTACCAGAGGGCCAGAAAGGGCATCACCTACCTGGCCCAGGAACCCTCGGTCTTCCGCAAGTTGACCGTGGAGGAGAACCTTTTGGCCGTCATGGAAGGTCTTGATATCCCCCCTCATGAGACCAAAGAGCGGGTGAACAGACTTTTGACGGAGATGAAGATCAAGCACCTGGCCAAACAAAAGGCCTCGTCTTTGTCCGGCGGCGAGAGACGGCGGCTGGAAATCACGAGGGCCCTTGTGACGGAACCGCGATTTATGCTGCTGGATGAGCCCTTTGCCGGCATTGACCCTCTTGCGTTGAATGACATCAAGGAGATCATCAAACAGTTGAAAGAACGGGGTATTGGTATTATCATCTCGGATCACAATGTTCGGGAGACATTAAATGTGTGTGATTGCGCATACATCATCAACGAGGGAATTACGATTGAATTCGGCCCTCCTGAGAAAATTGTCAACAGCGACATTACCCGAAGCGTTTACCTTGGCGATAATTTTCGTTGGTGATGTGACGCTTGGATTTTTAAAGGATTGAAAATCAGTTAATTATGGCCCTACAGCTCAAACAATCCCTCAGCCTGACCCAGCAACTCATCATGACCCCCCAGTTGCAACAGGCTATCAAACTTCTTCAGCTCTCAAGGCTTGAACTCCTCCAGACCATCTATAATGAAATGGAGACAAACCCTTTGCTTGACGAGCACGCCGTGGAAGAAACCGACGAAGAAAAGAGAGTTGAGGAGGCGAGTCCCCCTTCCGAGGCACCGGCAGAAGAGGTCGAGATAAAGGAAAACGACAGAGGCGATGATGTAGACTGGGAGAGCTATCTTTCCGAATACAATACCGGATATGCCGAGTTGCCTTACGAGGCAAGGGACGCTCCGCCCTACGAAAATATGACGTCCGAAAAGACGAGCCTATACTCTCATCTCACGTGGCAGCTCAATATGGGCGAGTTCGATGATGCCGAGAGGGAGATCGGCACCCACATTATCGGCAACCTGGATTCGGACGGGTATTTGAAGGTCACCGTTGAGGAACTGGCTGAGTCGACGGGGCATTCCCCGGAAAGCGTTCTGTCTACCTTGAGGAAAATCCAGAAGTTCGATCCGGTGGGCGTTGCTGCGCGTGATACGCAGGAATGCCTGTTGATTCAGGCGCGATTTCAGAATTTCGGGGGAACTATTGTCGAAAAAATTATCCAGGAGCACATGGATAAGCTCGAGAACAAGAAATACGATCTCATGGCCAGGAATCTTTCCGTTTCGATCGAAGAGGCCCTCGCCGCTATCAGTATCATTACCAGTCTTGAACCGAAACCCGGACGCCAATTCAGTGACGATGAAACCATCTATATCAGTCCCGATATTTATGTCTTCAAGGTTGGGGATGACTACGAGATCTCATTGAATGAAGACGGTCTGCCGAAATTGAAAATCAATCCCTATTACCGGGACATCCTAACCAGTAAGGACGCCTTTGAAGACGGGACCAAACAGTACATTCAAGAGAAACTGAAATCAGCGGCCTGGTTGATCAAGAGTATTCATCAGCGCCAGAGGACCATCTATCGGGTAACCGAGAGTATCGTAAGGTTTCAGCGGCTTTTTTTGGAAAAGGGCATCTCGGCCCTCAAGCCCCTCGTTCTCAGGGACGTGGCCGAAGATATTCAGATGCATGAGTCCACCATCAGCAGGGTAACCACCAACAAATACGTCCATACGCCTCAGGGGGTTTTTGAGCTCAAGTATTTTTTTAACAGTGCCATTAATTGTGTGGATGGTGATTCCGTTTCCTCGGAAAGCGTGAAAGACCACATCAAGAACATGATTAAAGCGGAAGACAATGCTAAACCTTACAGCGACCAGGAAGTGGCCGACATGCTCAAGGATTTCAATATCAATGTCGCACGTCGAACTGTGGCCAAGTACAGGGAGACCCTGGGCATCTTACCGTCGAGGAAAAGGAGGAAGCCTTACTGATGAGGCCGCGACCAAGTTTGATGAACTGGTCAGAAGCCGAATAGGAGGCCTGCATACGGTATGGCGCAATGGCGAAACATGAAGCGTAATCACGGGAAAGACATTCGGACTTTTTGCGAAGCCGTCAAGTTTGACTTTTTGTTTTTTATCTGCTAGAGAGCTTTTTTCTTTTGAGGAGGGGATCCTTATGGAAATCACGGTTACCTTTAGACACATGGAGCCGTCGGAAAGTCTAAAAACCTATGCCGAAGAAAAGATATCGAAAATCAAAAAGTACCTTTACTCTCCCATGGAAGCCCATGTCGTTCTCGGCGTGGAAAAATTCAGGCACATGGCTGATGTAACTTTGAGGGTGGATGGGACCATGATCAAGGGCGTGGAGGAGACCGAGAATATGTATTCCGCCATTGATCAGGTGATGGATAAACTCGAGATACAGGTCAAGAAATACCGGTCCAAGATCAGGGAAAGAAAGGCGGGAAACATCAAGGGTGAAGATAATCTTGAGGACGAGGCAACCCTGGAAAATGTGGGGGTGAGCCAGGAGGAACCCGCCATAGTGGTCGAAAAACTGGTTGCCAAACCCATGGATTCCGAGGAAGCGGCGATGCAGTTTGGCATGTCGCAGCAGGATTTCTTGGTTTTTCGAAATGCAAGATCTCTGGAAATAAACGTCCTCTATAGACGCAAGGACGGTGACCTTGGATTGATCGAACCTTCCAACTAACGATAACGCAACCTTTTACAAACAGTTAGATATTGCAGTGATGAAACTTTCAGAAATATTAGATGAAGACAGTATCCTTCTTGACTTGAAAGCCGCAGACAAAAAAGGAGTTTTGGAAGAGCTGGCTGAAACCATCGTGGATCACGAACCATCGGTTGACAAGAGCTCATTGGTAAAGGTCCTTTTGGAGAGGGAACGCCTAGGGAGCACAGGTATCGGAGACGGTGTGGCCATTCCCCACGGGAAATTCCATGCGGTGACGCATCCCTTCGTGTCTTTCGGCCGGAGTCGGGAGGGATTGGATTTTGAGTCCATGGATGGGGCGCCGGCGTACCTCTTTTTCCTTCTGGTGGCACCCGAGAATTCTGCCAGTGTGCATTTGAAGGCCTTGGCACGCATAGCGAAAATTTTGAAAAACAGTGCTTTTCGAAAGATACTCATGGAGGCCGATA
>CAYNYM010000252.1:0-5588 GCA_964401325.1 uncultured Desulfobacteraceae bacterium
TGCGCCGGGGGGAAAAGGAGGGTGTGTTGGACCTTGCCCTGAGACCGTCCGAAGACGACGCCCTGGCCCTTCTTGAGGGCCTGTTCGTCAAAGGAGAAAATCCGGCCTCAGAGCAGGTTCGCCAGGCGGTTTTCGACAGCTACAAGCGACTGCTTTCCTACTCCATGGAAACGGAAATCCGGCTGGAGACCAAGCGACGGGCCGACGGGGAGGCCATCAAGGTCTTTGCGGACAACCTCCGTGAATTACTCCTTGCCGCACCCATGGGGCAAAAAAACGTCATCGCCGTGGACCCGGG
The DNA here is from genome assembly GCA_964401325.1 of uncultured Desulfobacteraceae bacterium. Lineage (GTDB taxonomy): Bacteria > Desulfobacterota > DSM-4660 > Desulfatiglandales > HGW-15 > CAYNYM01. Next base: position 299 of record CAYNYM010000252.1, read on the forward strand.
AATTCGGACAGGATGCAAGATCGCCTGCCTGGATCGCCAGGGGAAACTGTTGTATACCGATACCATCTTCCCCTTCAGGTCGGAGCGGGAAAAAACGATTTCAGGGGACACCTTTTCCCGGTTGTGCCGGGAATATCGGGCGGAGGCCACGGCCATTGGAAACGGCACGGCAGGTCGGGAGACCGAGGCCTTTATCAGGAAACTGGACATCCCTAAGGAGGTTCAGGTGGTCATGGTCAACGAGAGCGGTGCATCGGTCTATTCCGCCTCCGATGTGGCCCGGGCGGAGTTTCCGGACCTGGATGTGTCTTACCGGGGGGCTGTCTCGATCGGCAGGCGGCTCATGGACCCCCTGGCAGAGCTGGTGAAGATCGATCCCAAGTCCATCGGGGTCGGGCAGTATCAACATGACGTGAATCAGTACGATTTGAAGGACAGGCTGGATGACGTGGTCATGAGTTGCGTCAACGCCGTCGGTGTGGAGGTCAATACGGCCAGTGAACAACTCCTGACCTATGTGTCGGGGCTGGGACCGCAACTGGCCCGGAACATCGTGGCCTACCGAAACGAACAGGGCCCTCTGGGTTCCAGAAAGGATCTAAAAAAGATTTCACGTTTGGGCCCCAAGGCCTTTGAACAGGCCGCGGGATTCCTGCGTATCAGGGACGGCCAGAACCCGCTGGATGCCAGCGCCGTTCATCCGGAATCCTATGCCGTGGTGGAGAAAATGGCCGAGGATTTGGGGTTTAATGTCCAGGACCTGATGGAAGACGAATCCCTTCGAAAAAAAGTGGATCTCACACGGTATGTCACCGAGACCGTGGGGCTCCCCACCCTGAATGACATCATGGACGAACTGGCCAAGCCCGGCCGGGATCCCCGCAAAGAGTTCGAGAATGTGAAGTTTGCAGACGGCGTGGAGACCCTCGAGGACCTGGAAGAGGGGATGCGGCTCGCGGGGGTGGTGACCAATGTCACGGCCTTCGGCGCCTTCGTGGATATCGGGGTTCACCAGGACGGCCTGGTCCATATCAGTCAGCTTGCGGATCGGTTCGTAAAAGATCCCAACGATGTGGTCAAGGTCACCCAGCAGGTCCAAGTAACGGTTCTGGACGTGGACCTTGCGCGAAAACGGATTTCTCTTTCCATGAAGCAAAATCCCGAACCGCCCGAAAAAAGAAACGACCGGGGCCCCGGGAAGCCCGGAAAAAAGGATGTCCGGCCGAAGTTGAAGAAACAGGCGCCCAGCCCCTTTAACAATCCCTTTGCCCGGGCCTTGAAAAAGCGCTAGAGCATACGGTATTGGTTTTACATGAAAAACCTGATCCTCCGGGGTCGGTCGAAAATCCCGCCCTCAGCGGGATTGGCGCTCCATGCGCCATGGAACTTCCAGTGAAATGGGTCAAAGGAATAATCCACGGATATGCCGATGGATTATTCCTTTGATTTAGACTGCCATTTCCCGGTTGACTATGGAAATAATTATGTATAGAATAAAATTATTATAGATATATCGGGGGCAGACGGCTCCGGGCGATTTTTCCCACCTAATTCAACCACTCCAAACTCGAAGCGAAAGACGTTATACGATCTTTGCATTGATATGAACGTTTCCTTTTTCCTCCCCCATCGGGGATGCGCCGCAGACATTGACAAGACCCTCAGCGGATAGGGCTTTGTGATCAAGCGTTGAACCAGACCTAGGAGAAGTTCCCGGGCCTTCCGGCACGGTGATTTCGGGCCATGAAAGGAGACCACGAAGATGATGGACTTTTATTCCCTTGTCGAAGGCCCTCTCCTGTGGGTCGCATTCCTGACCTTTATTATCGGCAGCCTTATGAGGGCGTTTCTTTTCTTTATCGTCTCACAGAAGATGGACAAGATCATCTATGAGCATTTCAGATGGAAATATGTCTTGAGCACCTTCGGCCGTTGGTTGCTGCCTCTTAACAAGACCGTGACCAAGAATCCTTTTTTTACGATATCCGGCTATCTGTTCCACATTTGCCTTATCGCGGTCCCCATTTGGCTTACCGGTCATATCACCCTGTGGGAAGAATCGCGGTTCGAGTGGTCCTGGTTGAGTATGCCGGAGGCTTTGTCCGACTGGATGACCCTGGTCTTTCTGGCCATTGCGCTTTTCTTTTTGTTGAGGCGTATCTTTTCCGCTGACATTCACCTGCTCTCAACCTTTTCAGATTACCTGTTGCTGGTTGTCACCGCTCTGCCCTTTATGACGGGGTATTTCCTCATGCACGGAACCCTGGACGGTATCGGGGTGCTCGGAGACAACATGCCGATCATTCACATCCTTACCGGGGAAATCATGCTCATCCTGATCCCGTTTACCAAGCTTTCCCACTTCATCCTCTTTTTCTTCTCCAGGGGCGCCACCGCCATTGAATTCGGCCGTCGGGGATATACCATGTGACGGATGGTTTGCATGATATCGCTATCAAATACTGAAGGAGCCTCATTATGAGCGATGAGATCAATTCCAGGGAGATCATGGATTTCTTGAAACCGAGAATGGGAGCTCGCTTTAAGACCTGGCTCAGTATCTGCGCCCATTGCGGCCTGTGCGCGGACACCTGTCACTTCTATCTTGCCAATGACAGGGACCCAAAGATGATTCCCGCGCAAAAGGTGAAATTCCTGACAGACATACTCAAGAAAAAGGGAAAGGTGGACCGGGAGTATCTGCAGCAGGTGTATAAGACGGTGTATCATGAATGCAATATGTGCCGACGCTGTGCCCTGTATTGCCCCTATGGCATAGACATCGCCCTCATGATATCTCTTCTTCGTGCCCTGCTTTTTTCACAGGGAATCGTCCCCGAGGGGCTCATGCGTTCGGTGGAGAATTATAGGGCATCGGGAAACCAGATGGACATTACCGAAGAGGACTGGGTAGAGACGATTGAGTGGTGTGAAGAGGAGATGGCGGAAGAATTGGTCGGACTCACGATCCCCATCGACAAGAAGGGCGCCAAGATCATGTACACGGTGAACGCCCGGGAGCCCAAGTTCTACCCTCAGGACATCATGGAGGTCTCCAAGGTTTTCTATGTGGCGGGTGAAGATTGGACCCTCCCCAGCAAAGAAGGATGGGATGACACCAATCTGGCCATGTTTTGCGGGGACGTGGCAACCGCAAGGAAGGTTGCCGAGAATACCTTTAAACGGGCCGAGGAACTGGGGGTGCAGCAGATCGCCGTCACGGAATGCGGTCATGCCTTTCGGTCTCTTCGTTTCGAAGCACCGACATGGCTGGGATATACTCCCAAACAGGAGGTGGTTCACTCGGTAGAACTCTTTCATGATTACATCCGGGACGGACGCATCAAATTAAGGGAAAAGATCAAGGTCCCGACAACCCTTCAGGATCCCTGCAATGTGATCAGGGGCGGCGGTCTGGCGGAGAAGAACCGGCGTCTGGCTGAAATGCTCTCAGAGGATTTCCGTCCGGTGAAGTACCAGGGCAACTATAACTACTGCTGCGGCGGGGGCGGGGGCGCCATGCCCATGGGCGGCGAGATGAAGCAGGACCGCCTCAAGGCGGGTAAAATCAAGGCAGAGCAGTTCAGAGAAACCGGCGCTGAACTCATTTTTGTGCCATGCCACAACTGCATAGACCAGATCAGGGATCTCATCAAGGAGTACGGGTTGAAGGCCAAGGCCGTTCATTTCAAGGAAGTGATCACGGAATTGATGGAGATTCCCGAGGAAATGATCCCAAAGGATGAGGGGGAAGAGTAATCTCTACCAGGTGCGTGTGAAAATTGCGACGACTTTCAAGAATCTATCATAGCCTGAGTTTCCGCCTGATCTTCAGGGTCGGTTTGATCCTTCTGGTCGTTATCGGAACGTGGGCCTATTACAGCATCACTTTACAGGAAGAAGAAGCGATAGCGGAGATCTTTGCCTATGAAAGGAGAATCCTCGCACTTGCAGCCTTTGCGCTCATCGCGGCATCGAGTGTGATCGGGCTTTTCCTTTTGCGTTTTGTCAATCGGCCCGTCAAAGAGCTTGTCGCGGGAATCCGCCGTATCGCGCTCGGGGATTTCGACCACCGGATCGAGGCGGACCGATATGACGAGATAGGGCATTTGGCTCTGGCCATTGACGAGATGCGACAAGGCATCGGGGTCAAACAGGAGGAATTGAACAATCAGAGGCGTGAATACCAGGCCCTCTTCGAGGGGGTGCCCTGTTTTATCACGGTCCAGGACCGGGATCTTCGCCTGATCCGGTACAACCGTGAATTTGCCGAGGGCTTCTCCCCGGAGGTGGGGGATTTTTGTTTCAGGGCCTACAAAGACCGTGAGGAAAGATGTGAGAGTTGTCCCGTCATCATGACGTTTGAAGACGGGAAACCCCACTGCAGTGAAGAGCAGGGGGCCGATAAATACGGTACCGAGTCCTACTGGATGGTCAGGACTTCCCCCATCAAGAATGCCAGGGGCGAGGTCATCGCCGCCATGGAAATGAGTCTGGATCTGACCCATGTTCGATGGCTGGAAAAGGAGGCCGAAAAATCAGAAGAAAAATACCGGGTGATTTTCAATACCATTCCCACCCCGGTCTTTGTCCTGGACAGGGAGACCCTCCATGTTCTCGACTGCAATGATCGGGTCGATGAGGTATACGGCTTCAGCAAAGAGGAGGTGCTGGACCGCCCTTTTGCGGTCCTGTTCGTGGATGACCAGAAAGAGGAGTACGCCGCCGCGCTCAGAACCACCAACGTGATTTCCAAGGCGAGGCAGGTGCGCAAAGATGGACAGACCATCTTTGTCAATGTCCGAATTTCATCCTTCGAGTATGGCGGTCGGGCCGCGCTGCTTGTCACGACGAGTGATATTACCTCTCGCCTCATGGCCCAGCAGCAGTTGATCCAGGCCAGTAAGATGGCCACTCTTGGAGAAATGGCGACCGGTGTGGCCCATGAATTGAATCAGCCCCTTTCCGTGATCAAGACGGCCAGCAGTTACTTCATGCGAAAGGTTGGGCAAAAGGAACCGATCAAAGACGAGATACTAAAGACCATGGCGGAAGAGATTGACGGTCATGTGGACAGGGCCTCTAAAATCATCAGTCACATGCGTGAGTTCAGCCGCAAGTCCGAGGTCCTCAAGGAGGCGGTTCCGGTCAATGAAGTCCTGGATAAGGCCCTTGATTTCTTTAGCCAGCAATTCAAACTGAGAGAAATCAATCTCGTCAGAGAATTCGAGGAGCCTCTTCCCGTGATCCTTGCCGATGCCAACCGCCTGGAACAGGTTTTCATCAACCT
>CAYNYM010000253.1:0-5588 GCA_964401325.1 uncultured Desulfobacteraceae bacterium
ATAGATCCAGCATGGTCAGGACATTCGTGAAGGAAAGTTCGTGCTGCAGGCTGAATCCCACGACATCAAATTGATCGATAGGTCTTTGAGATTCTATTGTTGCCAGTGGCAGATGTCTCGCCTTCAATTCTTTTTCCAAATCTACCCAGGGGCAGAAGGCCCGCTCCGCTGCAACCCACTCTATGTCATTGAGGATACGATAGAGTATTTTCAAGCCCTGATGAGACATACCCACTTCATAGATATCGGGAAAGGCAAGAACAACCGAGACGTCTATCCCTGCAGGGTCTTTCCTTATCGCATTAATTTCTCCGCCCAGATATCGACTCGGCTTGGAAATATGTGAAAACCAATTCTCATCCAACATGGACATATTTTATTCCTTCCAAAGGCCTATTGCTTGAATTTAGTTTTTTCTAAGTATTTAGCTCTTGAGACCCATTCAGCTATCGATGGGTCATGACAATCTCTTTTCAGGAGATGAGACTCGGGCGATTTTTCGGACTGGAGGTGGTGCCTTGCTTTTTGCCCCGAGGCCTGCGGGTATTTCAAAGAAGAGAATACCACTGAAGGCAAGACACCCCTGATCAGTGGAACGGGGATGAAATCTTCTGCAGATCAACTGCTTCGGACTCTTTATCCTTAAGGTTTGTATGCAGATACAACGTGATAACAGCGCCTCCCTCCGGGTGGTTCTCACCGTATATCTTCCCCTGCAGACCTTCCACAATACTCTTGACAATGGCCAGTCCCAGACCGGATCCTCCCTCCTTGGTTGTAAAAAATGGCGTGAATATATGGGCGAGCGCCTTTTGGCCGAAACCTCTTCCCGTATCCCGAATGATTATTTTTGCCATCTTTTCAGTTCCAACCGGGACATGATCGATTTCCACGATGCCCGTATAGATGTAGAGCGACCCCCCATCGGGCATTGCCTCACAGGCATTAAGGATCAGATTCCACAGGACCTGACGGATCTGTTCAGAATCAGACTCAATGCTTATGGGAACCGGAAAATTCGTTTTCAAGCGAACCTTTTCCATCCACTTCCCGCTGTTTCTAAATAGTTCAAGCGAATCTTCGATCAAGCGGTTGAGATCGAACGCCTGAATATTGACGGGCTTGGGCCTTGCGAACAGAAGGAAATCACTGACAAGATGATTCAGTCTGTTGATCTCTCTAAGTACAATATCCATCAATCTCTTATTGACATCATCCGCCTCCAGCCCTTCCTTGAGCACTTGAATGGAACCGCTGATTGAGGCCATCGGGTTCCGAATTTCATGGGCAATACCCGCAGCAAGTTCGCCGATCAGGGCCAGCCCCTCCACGCGTTTCATTTCCTCCTCAATCCGTTTCATTTCGGTCATGTCCTGGAAGACCAGCAGGTGGCCCTGCTGACCGCTTGAAGGAAGGCTCAGGGGCAATAGGGAAAAACGAAGATACAGCTCCTCGCCGTCCGACCGTTCATAGTGGAAATCCATCAACCCCCTCGATTTTGGGGCTCCCCGTTCGGAATATCCCGAACAGTCTTTCAGCGCTGCGGCCAAAGAAGGGAGGATATCCTCAAATTTTTTCCCAATGGTCTCCCGGACCGGGAGACCGAAGATCTCTTCCGCCGAAGGATTGAAAAGGATGATCCTCATCTGTCCGTCCAGGGTTATCAAACCTGATGTAATGCTTCGTATTATCCGCTCATTCAATGCTTCGAGTTCGATGATATCATCCTGTTTCGCCCGAAGTTCAACACGGCTTTTCATGGCCTGTTCGGAGAGAAAGCTGCTTAGAAATGCGACAAGATAGAATGCAACGGTATTTACAAGAATCATATATGAAACATACCCTGCCTGAAATTCGACTGGAAAAAGCATCCTGCTCCCGAGAGGATGAATGACGCCATGGTAGTGGAAATTCAGCAACAACCCGTAAAGAATACTGCTGACGGTAGCGATGATCAGCCCGCCTTTTCGATAGAGGATCATGCTCCCGTTGATGATCGTAAGGATATAGAGAAAAGAAAAAATGCTGTCCATACCACCTGTAGCATAGATAATGGCCGTGACCAAACCGGTATCCAGCAACAGTTGAGTATAGGCGAGAGCGGAAAGATTCTTGTAGTATTTCAGGAGGATGACATAAACTAAGGTGAGGAAATAAATGGTCGAGATGACAAAATAGTGAGAAGTCTGAATGTCGCCGAAATAGGTCCGGGTCTCTCTGACCTGGAGAATAATGGATACGCCGAGGAGCAGAGAAACAAAGAGCACCCGCAAGAACATCAACCTTTGAAGGCGCCCGACAAGCTCCCTTCTGGATTTTCTCTGGTCAAATTCGACCATCACGTTCGGACTATTCCATAGCTGCGGCCATCTGGAAGATAGGCAGGTACATGGCTATGACCAAGCCTCCGATGGAACCCCCGAGAAAGACCATGAGCAGGGGCTCCAGCATGGAAGTAAGTGCGGATACCGCCACATCCACCTCCTCATCATAAAAATCGGCGATCTTGCCCAGCATCGTATCCAGGGCCCCCGTCGCTTCGCCAACCGATATCATCTGGATAACCATGCCGGGGAAAATGTCATTTTCGGACAACGGTTCGGCAATGGTCTGTCCTTCGGCGATACTGACTCGCACCTCCAGGATGATTTCCTCCAGGATCTTATTGCCTGAGGTCCTGGCAACGATGTCCAGGGCGTCCAGAATGGGAACACCGCTCGTAATCATGGTCCCCAAGGTTCTTGTAAACCTTGCGACAGCTACCTTCTTGAGGAGATCTCCAAAGATGGGCATCTTGAGAAGGAGCTTATCCGTCGCCCTTCTTCCGCCGGCAGTTCCTCGGTATCGTTTGAAGGCATAGACTATCACACCGATACCCAGGGCAACCCAAATAAAATTAGTTTTCATAAACCGACTCATATTTACCACGATTTGAGTCGGCCCAGGCAAAGCAGATCCGAAATCCGAGAACATTTCTTCAAATACGGGAATGACGAAGATGAGGATAACCGCAATGACAATAATGGCGATGCACATTACGACAACCGGGTAGGTCATGGCCCCTTTGATCTGGGATTTGAGTTTTTCCGACTTTTCGATGTATTCGGCCAGACGCCGCAAAATGGTATCCAGGATACCACCCAGTTCCCCTGCTGCAACGAGGTTGACATAGAGGTCATCGAAGACCTTGGGGTGTTTCCTCATGGCCTCGGCCAAGGTAGATCCACCCTCCACGTCTCTTGTGATTTCTTTCAGGATTTTCTTAAAGGTCGGATTTTCTGATTGTTCGGCCAGGATAGACAGTCCCTGAACAAGAGGCAGGCCCGCATCGATCATGGTGGAAAACTGTCTGGTAAAAATCACCAAGTCCTTATTCTTGACCTTGGGTTGCATGAAAGGCACATTTGCGAATAAATCCTTGGGCTTGGGCTTAAGCTTCTTGACGGTAAAATTTCGTTTTCGCAGTTGGTTGAGGGCGATCTTCTCATTGCCCGCTTCCAGTTCACCCTTGAGTTTTCTACCCTTTTTTGTCTCAGCAACCCATATGTATATCGGCATCTCTGCTCCTCCTCAGGCCATGTCCCTCATCGACGAAAATCGTTATTTTCGGCTTACCCATCGGAGACCCATGATATATGGCATGAAATAAATCAATTGCGGTATGTTAGAGGAATAGGCCTGGCATGTCAATATATTGTTTTTTCAAAGAATGCGCCCGTTAGGCCTCCCCCAGAGACGATCTGCCACCCCCCCTTGTTTTTTCATCATGGGCTTAATTCTTCTTGACAACCGACGCATATTCAGTGATATATGAGGCGCTTAAGTATACAACCAAATAGAAAAGGAGGAATTTGCTGTGAGTGACGTTACTGCTCCCATGGGAGGAAAAGTGCTTGATGTGAAGGTCAATGTTGGAGACGCGGTCAATGAAGGTGATGAAGTCATCATCCTCGAGGCCATGAAAATGGAGTTGCCCGTCGTGTCACCCGCTTCCGGTGCCGTAAAGGAAGTCAAATGCAATAAGGGCGATGCAGTCGAAGCCGAAGCCGTTTTGGTCGTACTGGAGTAATCTCAGACAACATATCCCTGGCTTCAAAATCCTATTTCTTGGAGGCTCCCGATGAAACCGGAAGAAAAGATCAAGGAGCTGGAAAGAAAAAACGCTGAAGCGGAGTTGGGTGGTGGTCAGGCACGCATCGCACAGCAGCATGCCAAAGGCAAGATGACTGCAAGAGAGAGGCTTGACACTCTCCTTGATAGAGGCAGCTTCCAAGAGATAGACAGATTCGTGGTCCATCGCTGTCATGATTTCGGGATGGAGAGGAAGAAAATCCCCGGTGACGGCGTCGTGACCGGTTATGGTACCATTAACGGTCGAAAGGTCTTTGTTTTTTCGCAAGATTTTACCGTATTTGGAGGGTCCCTGAGCGGCCCTTTCGGAGAAAAGGTCTGCAAAGTCATGGACCTCGCGCTTCAGAACGGGGCACCCATCATCGGGTTAAACGATTCGGGAGGGGCCAGGATCCAGGAAGGCGTGGAAAGCCTAGGCAGCTACGGTGAGATCTTCAAAAGAAACGTCCGGGCTTCAGGGGTCATCCCCCAGATATCCGTGATTATGGGTCCCTGTGCGGGAGGAGCCGTCTATTCTCCCGCACTGACGGACTTCACCATCATGGTAAAAAAAACGAGCAACATGTTTATTACAGGCCCTCAGGTCATCAAGGAGGTCACGTCAGAAGAAGTGACTCCCGAAGAACTTGGGGGCGCCATCACCCACAATACCAAAAGCGGCGTTGCGCATTTTGCAGAAGATTCCGATGAAGCCGCACTTGATACGGTCAAAGAAATCCTCGGTTTTCTGCCCCAAAACTTCAGAGAGAAACCTCCATCCGTTGATTGCACCGACGATCCTCACCGCACGGACAAATCCCTCAATACCATGGTCCCGGACAATCGCCGCATTCCCTACGACATGAAGTCGATCATCAATTCTGTTCTGGATCACAATCAGTTCCTGGAGGTCCATCAACATTACGCGCTAAACATGGTCATCGGCTTTGGACGTCTCAACGGCCTTGTGGTGGGTGTTGTCGCCAATCAGCCCAGATTCCTTGCCGGTTGTCTCGACATTGATGCGTCCATGAAATGCTCAAGATTCGTTCGCCTTTGTGATTGCTTTAATATCCCTTTGATTACCTTTGTGGACGTACCGGGATTCCTCCCCGGTGTGAGCCAGGAATACGGAGGAATCATCAAACACGGGGCCAAGATCATTTATGCCTATTGTGAGGCTACAGTCCCGAAGATCACGGTCATTACCCGCAAGGCCTATGGCGGGGCCTATGACGTCATGTCCAGCAAGCACCACGGGGGTGACATCAATTATGCCTACCCGAGTGCCGAAATTGCGGTAATGGGTGCCAGGGGTGCGGTCAATATCATATTCAGGAATGAGATCAATGATGCCGAGGACAGGGACGCCACCAGGGAAAGACTCATAGAGGATTACCGAAATAATTTTGCTACGGCCTATAAGGCGGCGGAACTGGGGTATATCGATCAAATCATCATACCGGAACGGACTCGAC
>CAYNYM010000254.1:0-5586 GCA_964401325.1 uncultured Desulfobacteraceae bacterium
AGCCAATGACCTGCGGACCCTCCTGGAATGCCTCTTTTGGGGTTGCATCCGGGACCATGCTCTCCAGCTTTTCACTCAATCTGTCATGAAGGGTCTCGCGGAGCTCGTCAACGACCGATGGCGCCGGCTTGAGAAGGTCTTTGTAAACGGAGGGCTCGATCACGTGAACCAGGTGCAGTTCCGCCTGAAATTCCTGGGCGAGACTTACCCCGTGTTGGAAGGCGAGATTGGAATCCTCGGAGAAGTCGCACCCCACGAGGATGCGTTTCATCATGAATTGCTGAGGGATGGGGACCTCCGGGGGCTCTTCGAGGCTTTGAACTACCAGGAGAGGGCATGAAAGGGTTCTCATGAGCCGTCCGGTCACCGATCCGATGATGAATCGTTTCAGGCCTGAGCGGCCGCGGGTTGCCGAAACGACGAGATCCACTTGTTTTTCTTCCGAAAGACGAAGGATTTCATCGGCTGGGTGCCCCGAGACAACCAGCGGTTCCCAGTCGGGGTGCCGGTTTTCCAGCACCGCTCGCAGTTCTTTGTGAGCACGGGCGGTGATCCTGGTCTCCTGCTCGTCGAAGGCCAGAAAGGCCTCGCCATACATCCCGGCGGTTGTCAGATCGATCACGTGGCACACGTAAAGCTTGGCGTCGAACTCCCCTGCCAAGGATAGCGCATAGGATATGGCAAGATTGGAAAAACGAGAAAAATCCGTCGTGCAGAGAATCCTTCGTATGTTTATCCTCATAGCCCCCATCCTCCTTTCGATTGGAATTCATCTATTCTATCAGAGGAGCGCCGGGGAAACAACCGGCAAGAATTTACCCTGAATATCCTGATTTCAGACAGGATATGCAAATTCGACGGTGGATTTAGGCCTCAATGTGTTTGCCTGGCAATGCTCTTTTCAGGAAACATAGTGCTATATAATCATTTTTTATATGTTTTTGTCTAAAGATTTGAAATGTTTTGTCGATATTAGTGATGTAATAATACATTACGAAACCTGACATTAACAGATTTCATAGGGGGAAAGATGTTACTGCAAATGACAATGGGAAAGAGAATCGCAGCGGGAACCGTTATCATGCTGATCTTGATGGTGGTGGTGGGGCTGGTTGGATACACGGGCTTGCGCAGGGTTTCGGAAGTGACGGAATTTTACGGCGATATTAATGCCTTTCAGCAGACGGTGGCATCGGTGAAAGGCGAGACGGATCAGTATTATCTGGCGCTTTATAATGATGCACGTGAACTGCAGGACAAGGCCTACAAAGGGACGCTATCCCAACTGGAGAAGGCGTTGGCCATGGTCGGGGAGATCAAGAGGCAGCCCACGGTTGATGTCCAGGGCAAAGAAAAACTTGAATATTCCGAAAAGGAATTGAATGAGTATCAGACAGCGCTGGGCAATTATGCCCGGGCTGAACAGGAAAAAATCCGATTGTCCGGAGAAATAAAGGCCATATACGATCCGTTCCTGGCAAAGATCGAGAGCGGCAGTATTTGGATCGAGGAAATGACCCTTCACTGGCGAATCATGATGAGCGTGGCCGACGCCTATCTCAACAAGGACACGGACGAGAACTGGGGGAGGGCGGAGGAAGGCCTGTCAAAGCTGCAAAAAAGCATCGCCGATTGGACGGAAAAGGTCCAAACCAGCGACGAACTCAGGCCGGTTGCAAAGGAGATTCAGACACTTTGCGATGATTTTTTTACAAAAGCAGGGCAACACCATGATCAGGTCTTAACACAACGCCAATTTGCGGGCAAGATGAATGCTTCCAAGGAAAACCTCGATAAAGTGTGCAGCGAGTTCGGAAGCCTCAGTGTGCAAAACCTGAAAGACCGGACCCGCCTCTCCCTTAAGATGATTTTCGGGTGTATCATTGCCTCCCTTTTGATAGGTTCATTTTACGCCGTGATTTCCATAAGAAAAATTGTGGGCAGAATCAATAAGGTCATCAAAGGGGTCAACTCAGGCGCGGAACAGGTCTTTAATGCCACAGAACAGGTCGCTTCGGCGAGTCAGTCTCTTGCCGAGGGGGCCTCGGAACAGGCTGCCTCCCTTGAAGAGACTTCCTCGTCTCTCGAAGAGATGTCTTCTATGACCAAGAGCAACGCCGATCATGCCAATCAGGCCAAAAACATGATGAACGAAGCTCAGGGGATTGTGGAAAAGGTTGAAAGACACATGGGCGAGATGGCCGATGCGATTGAGAATATCAATAAGTCCAGCGAAGAAACCCAGAAGATTATCAAGACCATCGATGAGATTGCATTTCAGACCAACCTTCTGGCCCTGAACGCGGCCGTCGAGGCGGCAAGGGCGGGTGAGGCCGGGGCAGGCTTTGCCGTGGTTGCCGATGAGGTCAGGAACCTGGCCATGCGTGCCGCGGATTCCGCAAAAAGCACCGCCGTTTTGATCGGGGACACGATCCGGGCCGTCAAAACCGGCAATGACCTGACGGTCTCAACAAAAAACGCCTTTCAGGACAATATCGTCATCACGGGAAAGGTCTGTCAATTGGTCGAGGAGATCGCAGCGGCATCGAATGAGCAGGCTACGGGGATTGATCAGGTGAGCGGGGCAGTAAGTGAGATGGACCGGGTGGTTCAGCAGAATGCGGCTCATGCGGAGCAATCCGCCAGTGCCGCAGTTGAGATGAATGCGCAGGCGAGGGAGATGAAGGGCTTTGTAAACGATCTGGTGATTCTGGTCGACGGTGGAACCAGACAAGAGAGCTTTGACGATAACGACTCTGCGGCCCCATTGCCTCAATCCTTCAAGGAGATTTCGGTTTCTGCTCCTCAGGAAACGGACCTCTAGGGACCTGCCGGCCTTCCTGCGGCGTTGCAGCTGGTGGCAATACTAAAAGCGATAAATGGGTGAACGAATCAGAGGCGAAAGGTCGGCTGGTCCCCTGAATACCATTTGAAAAAGGCCGGAAGGGTTTTCTTGAGAGACCCTTTCGGCTTTATTTTAACATGGAAAGCCTGGTCCTTTGGGCCGGGATTCTTTACTTCGCCTCTGACAGGAGGTTGTAACAACCTGGTCTTCGATCTTTAAAGATGTCGTTCCTGGATGTGACCATTTTATCCCTGGCCAGGGCGGGGTCAATTTCCACTACCCCGATTTCCTCTTTCGTTTGGGAGGCCTGAAGGATGGTATTGCCGTAAGGGTCAGCAATAGTCGAAAGGCCGGTAAAGGTCAGGTCACCCTCCGTTCCCGTCCTGTTTGCAGTCACGGTGTAGACACGGTTTGTAAGGGCATGAATAGGGACGGCCTTTTGGGCGAGTCCGGGCAAGACAAGATTGGAGGGATGACAAATGAGGTCCGCCCCTCTGAGAGCCAGAATTCTCCAGACCTCGGGAAATATCCAGTCAAAGCAGACAAGCAGACCAACCCTCAATGACCTCACATCAAACAAGGGCAGCCCGACATTGCCCGGTTTGAAAAAGTCCTTCTCATTCATAAATAAATGAATTTTCCGGTACTTGCCTACGTATCCCTCAGGGCCTACGAGGACGGCGGAATTGTAAAGATTGTTCCTGTCTCTCTCATTGAAGCCGGTGGCGATATACAGATTGAGCTCTTTGCATTTGGAGACCAAATATTCTATAAATAGGCTTTTTGTGGTCTCTTCAGAGGTGTCCCATGCCTGTTCATAACCGCTGAAATTGTAGCCGGAATTGCACAATTCAGGCAAGACCAAGAGATCCGCGTCTCCCGCCCGCCCTATCAATCCGGTGAGCTTTTGCATCGTCTTCTCTCTTTTGCCGAGTGCCGGCGCAAATTGGATGAATCCGATCTTCAATGTCTCCTCCTTGTTTCCTGGTCAGATCGTCGGTTGAAAGAAATTCGAACAGCAGGCGGACGGGATTTTTTTCTTTCAATCATGATCCGCCGCACGGATTTTTGCAAAAGAAAAAAACCCCCGAAAAATGAGCGCGATGTAAATGTGCAATGTCGGAACCGGGGCGGGCAGAGAGGGAACAAGCCCCTGCGTTGCCGGTATCGCATTTGGCCTTACGCGGATTGCCGGGCAGAGGTTTTTCCCACTTTTGATTCAGGGTTGAAATTCTTGCTCTTCATGGATCATTGTTTTTGCCTTTTGAACGCTCATGTTCTAAATTAAGACCTTGTGCTGGCCAATGGCCATAGGGGGAAAAGGCTTGAGGGGGCAATGATACTTGCCACACAACCTCCAGCGGTGGGCAAACGCGCACACCCTGACGCAGACCCAAGTGAAACAGGCGTTGCATTATTGCGTACGTGCGATTATAAATGTTCCATGTATTGCAAACTTGAAATGTCAGGATCTCAGGAAAATGGGTGGCGTGATCCTTTCTGTTTTATTGTTGGCGTTATTTCAGAAAGATGTGCCGATGAACCCGTTCCTTGAAAACTGGCACAGGGGTTGCTTAGAGCTTTTAGTGGACAGGACTTTTTTCTAAAATCCCGGGGTAAAAAACTCTAGGGGAAAGACTTTTGCCAACTCATATGCATTTTGCCTCAACGCCTGCAGGAGAAGAAAAAAATGAAGATTAATCTCAAATTCAACGGTATGCCCATTCTGTATAAGGTCCTCAAGAAAAAGAAAGAATTCACCTTTGATTTCCCAGGCAACACCTTGAGGGAGCTGATTCAGAGCCTTGTTCGAAAGTTCGGCATGCAGATGAAAAATGCCTTGCTGGACAAGAACGGCGATGTGGATCTGGAAATCCGTGTAATCCTTAATGATGCCAATTATCTCATGGAAAATCGCATGCAGACGGAATTGAATGAAGGCGATACCTTGGTCTTCATGGGGGCTTCCTGAGCGTAGAATGATGAGCAGCCAGGTTGGCTGCAGACTCCTCAAAGGGAAGGAAAGGGTTTCTGTCCCTTGATCGGCGGAAACCCTTTGACCCACAGGTGGCGTGTACCCTGAAATTGCAGCATTTGAAAATGCCGGGCAGAAGCCCGGGCCGAATATTACAATCCCTGGGCCTTGTACTGTTTTATGAGTTCCGCGTATTCTTTATATCCTTCCCGTAGAGCCGGTAGGTATTCTCCAGAACGGTCTCCGTTACCTGTTTTTCAGGGACCCCTTTGATTTCAGCAATTGAAGAGACCGACAACGACACATTGGACGGTTCGTTCCGCTCACCCTGCAGGGCCCCGAGTACAGGGCTGTCGGTCTCAACGAGGAGACATGACAAGGGCAGGCCTTTGACCAGTTTTTGCTTTTGACGTGAGCGAACAATGGAAGGCGGAATGGAAAAGAAGTACCCCGCCTCCACGGCCTCCAACGCCGAACTCGCCTTTCCGTCAAAGGCGTGGAGCTGCACCCTTTCTGCGCCTCGGTCCAGGAGCAGGGCCACGGCGCGGCGGCCTGCAGAACGGGAATGCACATTCAAGGGTAAACCCAGTTCCTTGGAAAGATCGATAAAGGCCATGAAGATTTCCCTCTGCATTTCTCTTTGGGATTCCTCTTTTACGGCCCAGTAGTCGAGCCCAACTTCACCAATGGCGACCAGACGGTCCTGTTCCCTATGAATGAGGGCGACCATAGCCTCCGCCTGTTCCGGGTCAAGGTGGGTGGGGTA
>CAYNYM010000255.1:0-5583 GCA_964401325.1 uncultured Desulfobacteraceae bacterium
GGCGCTCCGGTCTTTGCCGGTTTTGGCGATTTCATGAAGAGCGTTGAAAAGGTCCTGGGAGGTGGAGGAGGGCTCTCAGAGGACAAAATCGTTCAGGGACTCAAAGAGGCCCTGGAAATCGGGACAAAGAACGCCGTCGGTAACGTATCACAGACAGATGGATATTACGGAAATCCTATCATTCGGATCCTGCTCCCGGAGAGCGTGCAGAAGGTCGAGGGCCTCCTCAGGACCGTGGGGTACGGATCCCAATTGGATGCCTTTGAACTGAGCATGAACCGGGCCGCCGAGAAGGCGGCACCCGAGGCCAAGACAATGTTCTGGGAGACCATTCGGGGCATGAGTTTCGATGACGCCGGGAAAATCCTGAAGGGGAGGGAAAACGAGGCCACACTCTATTTCAAGGAAAAAACTTGGGACAGACTCTCTGAGACCTTCAAGCCCATTGTGCACGAGACCATGTCCACTGTGGGGGTGACGCGCCAATACCAGGAATTGGAATCCAAGGTCAAGAGCCTTCCCTTCGGAGGTAAACTCGGACTTGATCTGGACAAGTATGTGTCCGACGGGGCATTGGAAGGTCTATTTTCCATGCTGGCAGAAGAAGAGAAGAAGATACGCCAGAATCCGGCTGCGCGGGTGACCGATTTGCTGAAGGACGTGTTCGGAAAAACCAATTGAGAGGTTTCCTGTATTGTCATTTTTTTTATGTAACGTTAGGGTTCGTTTCACCGTCAAAAACCTGGTTTTCAGAAGCCAGTCGAAGATTCCGTTTTGCCGGGGTCAGAGACGGACGGCCCTGCCATAGCGTCTTGCATGAGGCTTCACAATTCCATTTGAGCTCTAAACTTTGACATTTCATGCCGGGGTTCTCGTCATCGATACCCCTCTGGAGCTTGGCCAAAGCCGGAAACATATCAGGTTACAGAAACCGTAAAATCGGAGGTTGATCATGGGTAAGGCTGTCAAATGGGCCGGAGTTGTCATTGGGGGATTGATTGTCCTGATCATCCTGATTCTCCTGATCGCCCCCATGTTTATCGATGTCCAGAAATACAAACCCAGGATTGAGGCGGAAGTGGCCAAGGCCACAGGGCGTTCCTTTACCATCGGGGGCGAATTGAAACTCTCCCTCTTCCCCTGGGCGGGCATCGCCTTTTCGGATCTGCATCTGGGGAATCCGAAAGGGTTTGTGGAAAAGGATTTCGTCTCAGTGAACTCCTTTGATGTCCAGGTGAAACTTCTCCCCCTTATTTCAAAGGATATCCAGATCAAGAGGTTCGTTGTGATAGGGCCGAAGATCGTTCTGGAGAAGAAAAAAGACGGTCAGACGAACTGGCAAAACTTGGGTAAACCCCCAAAAAAAACGGCTGAGAAGAAACCGGAAAAAAAGGAGGAAAAAACAGGCGGAGAACCCATGGAAGGCCTGCCGATCAAGGGCCTGGCCGTCGGGGAATTTGCCGTCAGAGAAGGTGAGGCCCTCTGGATCGACGGCGCCACAGGAACCCGCCGGGAGATCAAAGACCTGACGTTGGAACTCAAGAATGTCTCACTGGATCAACCCATTCAACTGGTTTTTTCCGCCAAGGCCGACGGGCAGCCCCTGTCCCTCGAGGGCAAGGTCGGGCCCATAGGGAAAGAGCCCGGAAGGGGAACCCTTTCCCTGGATCTTGTGATTAATGCCCTCGATCATCTGAGTATGAGTATGAAGGGGAAGATTACGGATCCAGCCACCAGGCCGCAGTTCGATCTGGCCCTCCAAGTGGACCCCTTTTCACCGCGAAAACTCATGGAGGCGATGGGGCAACCTTTTCCGGTTCAAACGACGGATCCCGAGGCCCTGAACCTTGTGTCCCTGAAGCTTGACGTGAAAGGGGATCCGGAAAACGTGACCATTTCCAACGGGAAACTGGATCTGGATCAGTCAAAGATCTCCTTTTTAGCTCGGGCCAGGGATTTTTCCAAGCCTGACCTGGCATTTGAAATGACCGTCGACAGGATCGATGTGGATCGATACCTGCCGCCTCCAAGTGAAGAGAAGGCGGCTGAAGGGGGGGAGAAATCCGCACCGGAAAAGAAGAAAACGGATTATTCTCCTCTTCGAAAACCTGTCTTAAAGGGGGATGTCCGTGTCGGCGAATTGAAAATAAAGGGAGCAAGGCTCCAAGATGTCCATCTTGTACTCAAAGGTAAGAACGGTGTATACGAGATCGATCCGTTCGCCTTCAAGGCCTATGAGGGAAATCTGTTGACAAAAGCGACACTGGATGTCCGGCGGGATGTGCCGAAAACCACGGTAAACCTCAACGGCAAGGACTTACAGGTCAGACCTCTTATCAAAGATGTCATGCAGAAAGAGTTTATTGAGGGGACGACTTTTGCCCAGGTCTCCTTGACCATGGAAGGGGATGATACCGACAGAATCAAGAAAACCCTGAACGGCAAAGGAGGTCTGCAGTTCAGGGACGGGGCCATCGTGGGCGTCGATCTCACCGGTATGGTGCAGAATCTTAAGGCCTCATTCGGTTTGGCGGAAAAGACGGAGAAAAAACCCAGAACGGATTTTTCCGAGTTCATGATTCCCTTTACCCTGGCGAACGGCCTCGCGAAAACCCCCGGAATTCAACTCGTATCCCCTATTCTCAGGGTCGGGGCCGCGGGAAAGGCGGACCTCGTCCAGGAGACCCTGGATTTTCGTGTGGAACCCAAATTCGTGGCTACCCTCAAGGGGCAGGGGGACCAGAAAGACAGAGGCGGACTCATGGTTCCCGTGTTGGTAAGCGGGACCTTTGCTTCCCCGAAATTTCGTCCCGACCTCCAGGGCATGCTGAAACAGCAACTCAAGGGTGGAATACCGCAACCGGAGGATCTTAAAAAGCTGCTGGAAGGCGGGGAGTCTGGAAAGGAGGGAGAAGTCGAGTCCCCCGAGGAGAAGATCAAGGGCCTGTTCAAAGGCTTTAAGGTTGGGCAGTAACCCGGTCTTCTTGCCATGAGAACGCTCCTCTTGCCCCCGGGACATGGGGCGGGTTTGTAGATGCCTCAAGACGGTGCCCCGGGGGATGGGCCATGCCCTCTTTCGATAACGCTTGCCGCCTGCCCTTAAAACGTGATACAGTCCATCGGCGTTATGTAGGATATGAAGTCCTGAAATAACCAAGAAATTTAATGAGAGATCGGCGTGGAACATATTATCTTAAGGGCCCGTCATGGGCTCTTTTCTTTTTTTATGAGGAAAGGAGATGTTTGATGCGAAAAATGCATAGGTGGGGCTTCCGGGTGCTCTTTACGGTTCTGCTCTTGATTTCCATGGTTTGGGCGGCATTTGCTGAGGATAAACAGCCGGCTGAGGACAGGGCGGCGCTGGTCAACGGGTCCGTGATTACCAAGGCGGCGTTCAATCGGGAAATGAATCAGGTTCAGAGACGCTTGATGGCCGGCGGGCAGAGGCTCACGGAATCGGAATTGCCTCAACTTCAGGCGCGTGTCCTTGATGGGATGATCAATCGGGAGTTGCTCTATCAGGAAAGCCTGAAAAAAGGCATAAAGGTTGAAGAAAAGGAAGTCAACGAAAAGCTTGAATCCATCAAGAAGCAGTACCCCGGTGAGGAAGAGTTTAAATCCATCCTGAGCCAAAACGGGCTCGATGAAGCGACATTGAAAACAGAGATTGCAAAGGGGACAGGGATAAAGAAATTTATTGACCAGGAATTTAAAGAAAGGTCCAAGGTTTCCGACAAGGACGCCAAAGCCTTTTATGAAAGTAATCCAAAGCAGTTCACCAGGCCCGAAGAGGTCAGAGCGAGTCATATCCTCGTAAAGGTGGAAAAGACAGCAACCGAAGAGCAGAAAGTCGAGGCAAGAAAGAAGATTGAGGGCATTCAGGACAGACTCGCAAAGGGTGAAGATTTCGGCGCCCTCGCAAAGGAGGTTTCAGACTGTCCAAGTTCAAAGCAGAACGGTGATCTGAATTATTTCAGGCGGGGGCAGGGTATGGTGAAACCCTTCGAGGATGCGGCATTTTCTATGAAAAAGGATGAAGTCAGTGCCATCGTGGAGACCGAGTTTGGATATCATTTGATCAAGGTCACCGATAAGAAACCTGAAACCAAGGAAGAATACGATACCATCAAAGACCGGCTCATTGGGTTCATGGAACAACGCAAGATGCAGGAAGAGATACAGCGTTATGTCTCAAAGGTGAAAGAAGAATCAAAGATTGAAAAATTTCTAGAGAAACGTGAATCTCAAAATTAGACTGCAGGAATCTGCATGAGTATAAAGGAGGCGCCCATGGGAGAATTGATTCGGGACAATCCCTGGCTCTGGGTTGTGGTAATGGATTCTGGAGGGACGGAGCAATTTGTCGGGCAGCAGGATCAGGCAACAGGCGTTTCCTTCCTTCCTGCATTTCTTGAAAAGGAGGAGGCCCTGAAGGGGCTCGAAAATCTGACCCGGGATAAGGGTCATGCTTATGAAGTTCAGGCCGTTCGATATGAGGATTTGGCCGAAAATGCCGCCGCCAATGGGTTCAGGATTTTTATCCTGAACGGGGAGGGGAAAATTCTGGAAAAGAGCGAGCCTTGAGGACCGATGGCGAAAGGCCGACTGCAAGCGCGTAACTGTCTCGGATGATTCCTCCTTTATTATTGTTTGACCGCATGCTGGTCTTGGCATATACTTTTTACGTGGAATAAAAAATGCCTTCATCTTCACAAAGGGGGCTGTCGCATATTGGCTGCCTTTTTTTGAGCTTGAATTAGGGAGAAATTGCCGTGACTAATGTGCGAGACATCATGACAAGGGATCTCATTACCCTGGAGCCTGCCTCCGAGATTGCCCAGGCCGCAAAAGTGCTCCTTGATAACAGTATCAATGGGGCCCCTGTGGTCGACGAAACCGGAAAACTCATCGGTATTCTTTGCCAGAGTGACCTGATCAGCCAACAAAAAAGACTCCCCATTCCGTCGCTGTTTACGTTGCTGGACGGTTTCATCCCTCTGTCATCGATGAAAAACATTGAAAAAGAGTTTCAGAAAATAGCGGCCACCACCGTGGCGGAGGCCATGACCCCGAACCCCGTAACCGTAAACCCTGAAACCAGTCTAGAGGAGGTGGCCACTATCATGGTGGACAAGAGTTTTCATACCCTTCCGGTTGTGGAGGAGGGGCGTTTGGTGGGGATCGTGGGCAAGCAGGACGTCCTCAGGACGGTCCTCGCAATCTAACGATTTATCGATATTATTCCTGGAGGCGAGCCTTTTCGCCTCTAGTCCCGGTTCCCTGTCTTTGGCGGGTTTTCCCCGATCCGCCCCGGTTATTTTCAGAATAAAACCCTCCAGCAATATTCCCCCGTCTCAGGGGAACCAGGATAGACATGACATTACAGGTCCCGGGCGGCAATAAATGCACTGATGAACTGCCGTTAACTCGGCCAGGCGGAAAAGAAGCCCGGTTCAACCTTAACAGAAATACTGAAGAGTGCAGATAGTCTATGAAACGAAGGGAGGTAAGTGATGAGTAACTTTTTGGAAGGCGGCGTAAAGAACCCGCTCAAAATTCAGGACAACACCTTCAGGGACGGTC
>CAYNYM010000256.1:0-5577 GCA_964401325.1 uncultured Desulfobacteraceae bacterium
TGACATGGGCCTTGTGCGTGATGCGGTCCAACAAAGCCGCGGTCAAAGTGGGGTCTCCGAAGATCTGGGTCCAATCCTCAAAGCCCAGATTCGTGGTGATGATGACGGATTTTTTCTCATGTCGTTCGGCGAGAACCTGAAACAGCAACTCGGCGCCCTCCTTGGAGAAGGGAACGTAGCCCAACTCGTCGACGATCAATAGGCCATAGGCCCTATAGCGTTTCATCACCCGGCTCAGGAGCTTTTCGTCTCGGGCTTCGATCAGTTCATTGGCCAGAGCGCAACCGGTGACAAAGCGGGTTCGCACCCCCTGCCGGCAGGCTTCCATGCCGAGGGCCGTGGCCAAGTGGGTTTTTCCCGTACCGCTACGGCCCAGGAAAATAACATTGCGGGCCTCTTGGATGTATTGCCCTTCGAGAAGCTCTTTGATCTGCCGGACGTCAAGATCCGGAGCCGCCTCAAACTGGAAGGTCTCAATGGGCTTGATCAGGGGGAAGTGGGCATCGCGAATCCCCCGCTTGCGGTCGTTCCCCATCCGGGTGGTAACTTCCAGTTCGCTGAGGTTGAGCAGAAATGATTGATTTTCGCATTTATAGAGAATCTTGGAGATTTACCATGAGGACGCACCCTCTTTGAGCCATGTTAATACTTCCAGTTCCGTTGGAGTCAATGAGGGCTTGTTCGTATTCAAAGTTGAATGAAGGGTGCTTTGAAGGGCCTGTGAAAGGTGGGCGACCGAGTCGATTAGGTGGTAATTCTTTGAGAGGTATCGTTCCAAAAAGGCTTGGGGAAAATTTATATTTGTTGCAGCACCATGTACATCCTCATTGGGGAGAACATCAGAGACTTTCGCATACCCGTAAAAGGCAAATTCGAATTCAAAATATCCCTCAGATTCCAAGGCCAGTTTTACAAAAAAATCTTGCCATGACATGAAAAATGCTGATTTTTATGTCATACTCTTTTTCTGTATAATGGCATCTTGGCGTTTTCTGAGTGTCGCCAAAAAGATAGAGAAGAAATAAATTCTCAACCCCCAGAAAGTGATTTTGAAGACAAGTGTCCTTATAAATGAAGAAATCGCTGATAATTTATTGATAATCCATTGACAATTAATCAAATTGAGTATAATTTGGTAGCTCCCACCTTAAAATCGGAGTCTATCATGAACCTTACCAAATCCGCCATTGCGCAAAGCATCTGCATTGAATGCGGTTATTGCAAGAGCAGATCCTCCGAGCTGCTTGAACTCATGCTCGAAATGATAAAGCAATCTCTGATCTCGGGTGAGGATGTCCTGATCAGTGGATTCGGGAAATTCTGCGTCAAAGAGAAGAACAAACGCAGAGGAAAAAGCCCTGCTCCCGGCAATGACATGACACTGGGAGCAAAAAGAGCCGTGACCTTTAGATGTTCCGCGGTTATGAGGGAGAAGCTCAACGGGAAAGGCCGGGATTGAGATTTCGCTTTTCAAAGCACAGAAGGATCGGCTCGTCGTCGGAAGCCCGCTTCGGCAGGCACTCATGAATTTTCGGCCTCCCCTGTGGCCTGTATCAATCAAAAAATCAGATTCAGTTCTCACATGATTCTAACTATCCAACGATATCCCTGCCTCGTGTATTGACACAGCGGCCGGATTCCACGGAGGCGGTGGGAGTTACAGGAGGGGCCTGACATGAAGGGACACCCTATCGGCGAAAATCCGGGCCTCGAGGAGGGATTGGAATGAGCCCTGCTCCTGGAGGACCGCGGTTGGCAAAAAAATTCCCCGGGGCCATCAGTCCGGATGAATGGTTATGCCGTTTGATTTTAAAGGAAAAAACCGATATAAAAGCGGAGAGGGAAGGTTCGCGTCCTGATAAGGGGACCCGGAAGTCCAGCCATGGCAAAAGGGGCTTAAGGACGTGTAACGAGGGGATTTCGGGTGATTTTCGTCACGAGATAGGTCCTAAGAAAAGATGAATGTAAAAAAAAGCCTATTGTTGTTGAACATCCTGCTCACCGGCCTGGTCCTGTGGACGGGGTTCAAGATATATGATACCTGGGCCTCCCACAAGAGATTGGAGAAAAGGTCCATAGCCGCGGACCTGGTCACCAAGGGGGTGGAAAAACCCGGCACCCGGAAGTTCAAAAAACGCAGTGACTATCGGTTCATCGTTTCCCGCGACATCTTCAAGACCACGGCCAAACCTTCAAGGCGAAGCATGGCTCAAAAAATAGATGTGGGGAAACTGAAGGAAAACACACGTTTTGAATTGATGGGCACGGTCGTGGGAGAAGACGGCAATTCCTATGCCATTATCAGGGAGAAGAACAAAAAAGAGCAGGATCTCTATGCCCTGGACGACGCTATCGACGATGTGAAAATTTCTCAAATTCTGTCTGATCGTGTCGTCATCGAGAAGGATGGAACCGAGGAGGTCCTTGTCATTTCCCATGAACGGGGGCGTGCGCCAAGGATGTCGAAGCCCGTCAAAAGGCCGATTGCGTATTCACAGGAAAAGAAGCGCATCATGATGAGGAAATCCGTTCAGCCCAGAAAAAGGCCGGTTAAAGGACCGGCAAAAGACGAAGGGCTCAACGAGGAATAGGCCAGGGGGCCCGGTGCCTCAGTGGCTGTAACGTGAGAGGTTGCTGGGGGAAACCTGCAAATCCTAAGAGTGGAGTGAAGACCTTGAAGGAATGGACTAATGTGAATCGTGGTTTTATGATTGTGGTTCTTTGCGTCTTTGTGTCCCTGTCAGCGCTTGCCTGGAGTCAAGAGAAGGACCCCACGGAACTGGCAGGCAAAAAGGACACCGGATTGATTACCATGAATTTCAAGGATGTGGATATCGGCGTTTTCATCAAGTTCATCAGCGAGTTGACAGGTAAAAATTTTCTTGTCGATCCGGCGGTCAAGGGAAACATTACCGTCCTTTCGCCTGAAAAAGTGTCGGTCGACGAGGCCTACAGGGTCTTTCTTTCCGTGCTCGAAGTCCATGGGTATACGGCCGTACCCACGGGAAAGATCATCAAGATTGTCCCTGCGGCCGAGGCCAGGAGCAAGGGCGTGGAGAGCCGATTCAAGAAAGAAGCCGGTGTGCGGGAAGATAAAATCGTTACGCAGTTGATTCCCCTGGAACACGGAGATGCCACCGATTTTACCCGGCTCCTGAAGCCCTTGGTGGCCAAGACCGGGCTGGTGATTCCCTACCCTGATACCAACACCCTGATCCTCATCGATGCGTTCTCCAATATTGACCGACTGCTCAGGATCGTCCGTGAGCTGGATGTCCCCGCCTCAAAGGAAAAGATCAATGTATTTGCCCTGGAAAATGCAAGCGCAAAGAGCCTCGAACCCATTCTGATCAAGCTCTTTCCCCCGCAAAGGGGGAAGAAGACGGTCAGTGACACCGTCAAGATCGTGTCCGACGAAAGGACGAATTCCATGATCGTCATGGCGCCCGCACAGACCCTCTCGGACATCGAAACGATTCTTACGAAGCTGGATCGTAAACAGGTGCGGTCCCGGGGAAATATCCACATCTATTCCCTTCAAAATGCGGTAGCGGAGGATGTGGCCAAGGTGCTGGGTGAAATTCCCGGCAAGGGGCAGCAAGACCAAAAAAAAGTCAAGGCGCCACCCCTTTCAAAAGACAGCCAGATCACGGCCGACAAGGCCACCAACACCCTGGTTATCGTGGCCGAGCCCGAGGAATACCAGATCCTTGTAGACATTATAAAGGAGTTGGATGCGCGTCGCACCATGGTCTTTGTGGAGGCCCTGTTTATTGAGGTCAAAAAAGACAAGGCCCTCGAGCTGGGGGTGGAGTGGCGGGTCGGCAATGAATACAGCGGTGGTCTGGGAGACGGCAGCGGAGGGGTCTGGGCCGCGGGGTCAAGGCCCGCCAGTTCCTATCTGTCGGATTTCGAGTCCGGAACGCTGTCTAACGGGCTCTCTGCCGGTATTCTCGGAAACGGCATTACCCTGGGGGATGTCGTCTTTCCCACCATAGGGGCCTTTGTGAAGGCCGTGAGAACGGACAGTGATTTCAACATCATCTCAACGCCCCAGATCCTGACCCTGGACAATGAGGAGGCCACGATCGAGGTTGGGCAAAATATTCCCTTTGTGACACGGGTGGATCAGGGGACCAGCAGCACGGATCGGGCCATTCAGAATATAGAGTACAAGGATGTGGGTGTCACACTCAAGGTCACCCCGCAGATCAATGACAATCGCTACGTGAGATTGAATGTAGAGCAGAGTGTGAAGTCTGTTCTGGAAACCACGGCTCTGGAAGGAACCGTCCTTGCCCCGACAACGACTTTTAGGACCACCCAATCCAGCATTGCCGTCAGGGACGGAGAAACGGCGGTTATAGGCGGCCTCATCGATTCGCAGCTAACCCGAGGGAAGACCCAGACCCCTTGTCTTGGAGGAATCCCCGGTCTTGGCTGGGCCTTCAAGCAGGTCAATGATCGGGATGCGGCAACCGATCTCATGGTCTTCCTGACGCCCCACATTATTGAAGACCCGGAAGAGGGCAGAAAGCTCTATGAGGGAAAAAGGAAGGACATTGATAGGGAAATGGAGGAGTCCATCAAGTTGAATCAGCCGGAAAGACTGCGAAAAAAGGCATTTGAGTAAGCAATGTCCTCACCGGTTTCACCCTGATCCGAAAACGACAATAAGAAGGTGATTGCCTTGCCTATGCTGAAGAAAATTAGCCATCAGACCCCTTCTCAGGCGCAAGATGGTTCCGATAGAGACCTGGATCACCTGGAGAGTAGGCATCCCCAGGAAATGCCCGAAGAGGATCGGCTCAAGGCCTGGTCCGGGGAGTTGGGGATTCCTTTTAAGAAACACATCCTGGGGGACCTTGACTTCCGGGATAACCTGAACATCCCTATCCATTATTACAAGCGGAGCGGCCTGGTCCCCTTGCGTGCAAAGGACGGTGTTTTGACGGTGGCTCTGAACGACCCCTTGAATTTCCAGATGGCGGACGATTTGGCGCTGCAGGCGGGATGTGAATCCGCCCGCCTGGTCCTGAGCCCTCTCAAGGAAATCCAGGCAGCCATCAATTTGCTCTTTGATCAAACCAGCGATGATGCCGAGAAGATGGTTCAGGACCTGGAGGATTATCAGTCGGAAAATCACGTCTTCACAGAGCTCGATGAACTGGAAGACCTCATGGACGTGACCCATGAGGCACCCATCATCAGATTGGTGAACGTCGTCCTGACCCAGGCCCTCAGAAAGCAGGCAAGCGATATCCATATCGAACCCTTTGAAAAGGATATCAAGGTTCGGTTCCGGATCGACGGGATTCTTTACGAGATTTTTTCTCTTCATAAGAGATTTCACGCCCATATCGTTTCAAGACTCAAGGTCATGGCCAACCTCGACATCGCTGAAAAACGGATTCCCCAGGACGGGAGAATGAAGATCAAAGCGGCGAATAAAACCGTGGACATCCGGGTCTCCATCATCCCCATGGCCTATGGCGAGAGAATCGTCATGCGACTGCTGGACAAGGCCGTCTCTCTGCTGGGGCTCGGGGATATGGGGATGACCCGGGAAAAGCTCGA
>CAYNYM010000257.1:0-5577 GCA_964401325.1 uncultured Desulfobacteraceae bacterium
GCATCGACGAGGAGACGGGGCAGACCGTCATTTCCGGGATGGGGGAACTCCACCTGGAAATTATTATGGGGCGGATCAAGCGGGAATTTTTTGTCGAGACCAACCAGGGCAAACCCCAAGTGGTTTACCGTGAGACCGTGAGCGAAAAGATGCGTCATGAGGAAGTCTTCCAGAAGGAGTTGGCGGGGCAAATGCATTTTGCAGGTGTGAAGATAGAGCTCATTCCCCTGCCCCGGGGAAGTGCCAATAAGTTTTTAAATCATTGCGAGAATCCCGATCTTTCCGAGGCATCCTTGGCGGCCATTCAGGAAGGGATTGATGAGGCGGCCTTGAGCGGCATGATTATGGGCTATCCTGTCGTCGATGTGGAAACGGTTCTCCTGGAGGTCCAGATCCACGAGACGAATTCCGACGATATGGCCTTTAGGGTCGCGGCCTCGATGGCCTTCCGAAATGCCTTGATGAAGGCAGGGCCCCTCCTCCTTGAACCCATCATGAAGACCGAGATCTTGATCCCGGAGGAATTCATGGGTGAGGTCATCGGGGATCTCAATGCGAGACAGGGAAAGATTGAACAGATCACCAGCAAGGGCCCGATGCAGGTCGTAACGGCCAGTGTTCCGCTTTCCAAAATGTTCGGGTATTCGACGGCCCTGCGTTCCGTTTCCCAGGGCCGCGGGACCTTCAGCATGCAGTTCAGCCACTATGACCAGGCCTGAGGGCCAGGCCTTTTGGTGCTTTATTCCTTGACAATGCAAAAGACCCCTGAGTATAAATTTCGTTAGTGCTTATTGAATCGAGTCCGGCTCCCCATGAGGCTGGTGGGAGGGCGTCATATCTCAGAAAAGGAGGAACGCGTTCACATGAAGAAAGGAATATTTGCTCTTTTCGTAGTTGTTTTTGCAGGTTTTGCTTTTTTGGCGGTCGGGGCACTCATCGCGGCGGATTGTCCCGTTGATTTGAAGATCGAGAATCAGGGATACAAAAAAGACAAGAAAGGGCCCGTCCCCCTGTCCCACAAGAAACACCATGAGGAGATTCAGATTGCCTGTACCGAATGTCATCATGCCTATAAAGACGGAAAAAACGTTTGGAAGGACGGGGATCCTGTCAAGAAGTGTGCGGCGTGTCACAGTCCCCTTAAGAAAGAAGGCAACGTTGACAAGCTGATGAACGCCTATCACAAGAACTGCAAGAATTGCCATAAAGAAGCCGCCACACAGGGGAAGAATGCTCCTCATAAGAAATGTAACGATTGTCACGAAAAGAAATAGGTGACACAGCCTGAGAGGTACCGGTACCATTCGGTACACTCTTTTTGCCATCTTCCAGAGCCACCCCTTTTCCGGGGGTGGCTTTTTTGTCGATTAATACCTGGATCTTGCCTCAAACAAAAAGAACCGGGCCGTTTCAATCCATCAGCCCGGTTTTTTTTGATGTGAAAATCTAAATGATCTATCAGACCTCAGTTACCGTGATAGCCTCCTGATCACAGACCTCGACACAGCTCTCGCATCCAAGGCATTCTTCTGCATTCACTGGCACGGATTTGCCGTCCTGCATCTCATAGACATCCACAGGGCAAACCTCTACGCATTCTTCACATCCTTCACACTTGCTGTGATCAACGGTTACTTCATAACCCATGAGTATTCCCTCCTGTGATTGGTAATAATTCTCATCTAAAGCCTTAGCTTGATTTCGGCTATTGGCTAATCCCTGAAAACAATGTGTGACTTCCTTAACAGAGCGATATTGGGGTGTCAACCTTTTTTTTGCTCCGCTTTTCAAGCCCCAAACATGAACAATAAAAAGGGCCCGTTTCATAGTGAAATGGGCCCTTTTTTCCCAAAAAAAAACCGAGGTCTATGACGCTGTAACCTCATCTCTGACGGAT
Source organism: uncultured Desulfobacteraceae bacterium (assembly GCA_964401325.1). GTDB lineage: Bacteria > Desulfobacterota > DSM-4660 > Desulfatiglandales > HGW-15 > CAYNYM01. Next base: position 1,898 of record CAYNYM010000257.1, read on the forward strand.
ACGACGATCTTGTAAAGCACGGTCAGAATAAAGAAGCCGGTTGCCCAGACCCCAACGGAAATGAGAATTTCGGGGACCGTGGGCCAGTATTCGAAAACCCTTTCGAAGGGATTGGGAATAAAACCTCCCAGGACCAGACCGAAGCCCTTATCGATCCAGGTGGAGATGATCACCGAACCGCAAGCCACGGCCAGGATATCCTGTCTTCTGCGGGTCGCAGGGATGACCAGCAGGATCACTGCAACCAGGGCGAAGAAAGCGGCCGTCCACATCCAGGGGGCCAGCTTGTTATAGCCGTCGAGTCCCACAAAAAGGTAGACGATGGGATTCATGTGTCCGGGGATCTGGCTGTAAAAGGCCGTAAAGATTTCCAGCAAAAAGAAGAAGACATTGATGACCATGGCATAGGCCACAATACCTCCCAGTGTCCTGATCTGTTTCTCACCGGGGTCGAAGTTGGTGAACCTTTTGACGATCAGGCAAAGGATGATCAACAGGGCCGGACCGGAGCAAAAGGCGGAACTGAGAAAGCGGGCGGCCATGATGGCCGTCAACCAGTAGTGCCTTCCGGGAAGTCCCGCGTAGAGAAAGGCCGTTACGGTATGGATACTAAAGGCCCAGGGGATAGAGATGTAGATCAGGACCTTGACCCATTTTTGGTAAGGGATCCCCTTCCTTTCCGCGCTCAGGACATTCCAACCGATCAAGAGATTCAAGAACAGGTACACATTGAGAACGATCATATCCCAGAACAGGATAGATGTGGGATTGGGGTAGACGATGACATTCATGAGGCGGGGCAGGTTTCCAAGGTCAACCATGACAAACAAAAGGCACATGACAATGGATGCAACGGCCAAAAATTCACCCAGAATGGTTAATTTGCCGAATGCCTTGTAATCATGAAGATAATAGGGCAGAACGACCATCACACCCGAGGCCGCCACACCCACGAAATAGGTAAGTTGGCCGATGTAGAAGCCCCAAGACACGTCCCTGCTCATGCCGGTGACCCGCAGTCCCTCGAACCACTGGTAGAGGTAACTGGCAAATCCGATGCCTATAAGAACGAGCAGCGCGATGATCCATCCCCAGTAAGTTTGATTTCCCTTTATGGCTTTGTCAAGCATAGTTACCTCACACGATATAGTAAACGTTGGGTCCTGAACCAAGTTCCGGCTTTCGCCGGATGGTATAGTGAGAATGCAATAGACGCCTTACCTCGGAGTTCGCGTCTGCCAAATCCCCAAAGGTCAGGGCATTTTTTTCAATCGCGTCTGCGGCCTCCACACAGGCCGGAATCTGTCCCTTGGCAAGCCTCTCCGCGCAAAAATTACATTTTTCCACGACCCCTTTCGACCTCGTGGGGTATTCCATGTTGGGCGGAAAATCAGGGTTGAGATCCTTTGGGGCCTTTCTGGGATCCCCCCAATTGAAGCTTCGAACCCCATATGGGCATGCCGCCATGCAGAAACGGCAACCAATGCAGCGGTGCTGGTCCATCATAACCACGCCATCTTCCCTTTTCCAGGTCGCCTTGGTGGGGCAGACCCGGCAGCAGGGAGGGTTGGTGCAATGGTTGCACAAGAGGAGAAAGTTTCTGCCATGATATTTTTCCGAAACGTACTCATGGTGCTGGCCAGGGAAGGTATGCTCGTAGGTTTCCTTCCAGATCCATTTGATTTCTTCCTTGGGATTTCCGAGATCGGGGACATTGTGCTCGGTGTGGCAGGCGGCAATGCATTTGCCCATGATCTCTTCGGTCATTTTATTCATGTCCACGACCATGCCCCATTTCTTACCCTGGGTCAGGGGCATATTCTGCAAAGAGGCCTCCACTTCTCCGGGGGCCATCAGATCCAAAGCCGCTTTGCCTCCCAGCCCCAGCGCGGCGGAGAGACCGGCAATCTTCAAGAATTTTCTTCTATCCATCGCCATCAGTTATTCTCCTTGGGCTCAATATGGCAGTCCCAACAATAGGGGTTCACCCCCATGTAATCATGGCACTGGTCACAAAATTTGCTTTTATTGTCATGACAGTCCATGCAGGTGACCTGAAGACTCTTGTAATAGACCTTGCCGTCAGGGGATGTGTAATACCGAGCCCCGTCGCGGACCACTTCATGCCGCCATCTATCCAGAAGGTGCATGTGGGACGTCCTCATATAGGGCGTTTCCGCCACGCAAACCTTCAATTCCTGGGCCCTGGCGGTGAGAACGGGGTCCGGTGCCTTGGCCGCCTTACCGGCATTGTACCAGAAGGGGAAGAGCAGCAGCCCCAGCCCGACAATTAGCCCGACAATGATTTTGCCTCCGTCATACATCCTCTTCCTCCTCCATGCCCGGGAGTGGTTCACCGCGCAGATCGGTTGTCCTTTTTTTCTCCCCATCCAGGATTAAGGCGTTGGCTACCAATTCATGCACTCCTGTTACCCCTACCTCGGGGACCCAGTACTGCATCAAATCGGGAAATACCGCTCTGTCAATGGCGCAGATGCAGGAGAGCATATTCACCCCGTGCTTCTCATGAACGTGTTTGACGGCATTGGCTCGGGGAAGGCCGCCTCTCATCCTGAGTTCCATGTCCTCCCCGGCGTTTAATCCGGCGCCGCTGCCGCAGCAGAAGGTCTGCTCCCTGATGGTGTTTTCCGGCATTTCATAGAAATGGTTGCACACATTCTTGATCACATAACGCGGTTCCTCAAGGAGTCCCATGCCCCTGGCAGGATTGCAGGAGTCATGGTAGGTGACCCTGAGGTTGTCGTTCCGGCTCGGGTCGAGCTTTAATTTGTTGTGTTTGATAAGATCAGCCGTAAATTCAATGATATGGACCATTTTGGTGACGGTTGCGTTTTCGAACTTGGTCCCCGTGATCGGCGAGACCGGCTCTTCGAGAAAATCGGCCGGACCGTTAAAGGTATCCATATACTGGTTGACAACCCGCCACATATGGCCGCATTCGCCGCCGAGAATCCATTTGACCCCGAGCCGTTTGGCCTCGGCATACATCTTGGCGTTCAGTCTCTTGGCCATCTCGTGGGACGTGAAGTAACCGAAATTACCCCCCTCGGAGGCAAAGGTACTCCAGGTGATATCCAGGCCCAGATTCTGGAGATAATGAAAGAGTATGAGATAGCCCATGCAGGTATAGGTTCCGGGATCGGCAAAGACATCCCCCGAGGGAGTGATAAAGAGGATCTCCGCGCCCTTTCTGTTAAAGCTGGGTTCCATGTGGATGCCCGTGATATCCTCAATATCGTCCACAAAGAAATCAAGCATGTCCTTGTAAGCATGGGGCTGAATGCCAAGGTGATTTCCTGTCCGATAACAGTTGGCCACCGGGGCGGAAATCCAGTCGGTATTCAATCCCAAGAGATTCAAGAGTTCACGCCCGAAAATGGTGATCTCCGCCATGTCGATGCCGTAGGGGCAGAAAAGAGAGCAACGTCGACATTCCGTGCATTGAAACAGGTAGGACCAGAGTTCTTTTAGGACATCGATCGTGAGTTCTCTCGCACCGGCCAGGCGCCCGAACACCTTTCCTGCAATCGTAAACTCTTTTCGGTAGATCGACCTGAGTAGCTCGGCCCTCATGACCGGCATGTTCTTCGGGTCCCCTCCGCCGATAAAAAAATGGCATTTGTCCGCACAGGCCCCGCAACGCACGCAGATGTCCATGA
>CAYNYM010000258.1:0-2443 GCA_964401325.1 uncultured Desulfobacteraceae bacterium
CCTGTGTGGTCAATTCTCTTCCGGCCTTGACATTGCCGATGGTCGCATCGGGTACGACCTCCGCGAGATTCCATCCTGCAAAAAGGAGATCTTCCCCCATATGAAGGATGCTGCCGCTGATCCCCTGGACCAGATCCCCGAAAAGGGCTTCTTTTGTCTTTGAAAAGAAAAAACCCACCCGTTTGCCGAATCCCTGAGGTTCCTTTTCACCATCCGGGCGCCATGCCCCGAAGGTGAAGGCGCTTCCCGCATCTTTGAAGAAATCGACAACAGACCCCACAAGTCCTCTTTGGCGGGCCTCCCTGATCTGGTCGTCTTGATCCCGGTAATGAATCTTAGAACCGAACAAGAAATCCCGGACAAAATTCTGGACATTAGCGAAGGCGTCGGAAAGGTCTTTTCCGACGCGACCCCAAAAGGATTCCCGCTCATTCGGTTTGGTGATGACTTTTCTCTGGTCCAGATAATAGTGGTCCCCTCCCGGATTGCTGAGAAGTTGGTCGTCCTTGTATTTTTGGATGTCGCTCATTTTGCCGGGGCCGGCGTCCGCTACGTTTTGCTTTTTATAGGCGGCAGCTGCGGCAGCCTTGCTGAAGGCCGCTTCCTTGACCGGATCGGCCGGAATGCGGGAAGGCAGGACACGACGCTCGGCCGGTACTCCGGTGTCTTGCGGTTCGGGCATCCTGGAAGGGACGTTGTCCTCAAGGAAAGCGCGAAAGGTTTCCCCGTTTTTACCACGGGCATCCGTGGCGCGAAGATGATCGGGTTTGAGAAAATTGTCGAAGCTGATACTTTGTGGAGTCATGCAGTCATAGACCTCTTACATCGGTGTTTGTGATTTCTCATACGATTTCTCTATATTCTGCAAAAGAAATGCCATGATTCGACTCCCTCTTTAAATACGGGAATGTTTCATATTTTCAATACGTTAAGTGGTTTATTCGAGGGATTGATCCATGCATTTGAGGCCTAACCGGGAAAAACCTGCCTCCTTCCGCCCCCTGATTGCCCTCCCTCATCGTTATTTCGAATCCTTGGCCGGGTCCAAATGCATTGACACCGTTGAATCGCCTCACTTACGATAAGATATCAAAGACCCGGGGAAGAGGAGGGAGGCGCCATGAAAAGGGAATGGGGACCAGGTATCCCGAAACCGCTTATCCCCTTTATTTCTATCGTTTTAGTGGTTCTGACAGCGGTGGCGATCCGGCAGATACCGGGGATGCCCGAGGCAAGGGCTGAGACGGGGGAAGATGCCATGTACCGCGTATTGCGCGAACGCATGGTCAAAAATCAGATCTCCCACCCCCCCGATTACCGGGATCCCGTAAAAGCCCCGGAGGTGCTGGATGCCATGTCGTCTGTACCCCGTCATCTGTTTGTCGATCCACGGGATGTATCCAGGGCGTACAACGATTATCCCCTTCCCATCGGGTACGGCCAGACCATATCCCAGCCTTACATCGTGGCCCTCATGACCGAAATGCTCGAAGTCAGGCCGCAACACAGGGTGCTGGAGGTGGGCACGGGTTCCGGTTACCAGGCCGCGGTCCTTTCCCTTATGGCTGAAAGGGTTTTTAGCGTCGAGATCGTTGCGGCCTTGGGACGCCGGGCGGCAATACGCATGAAAGACCTGGGTTACGCCAATGTTCGTGTCCGGGTGGCCGACGGGTATTACGGATGGGAAGAGCATGCGCCTTTTGATCGGATCATCGTCACTTGTGCCGCCTCCCTGGTCCCCCCGCCTTTACTCAAACAGCTCAAGCCGGGAGGAAAAATGTGTATCCCGGTGGGTGGGCTTTATGCGGTTCAATATCTTACCCTCATAGAGAAGTCCATCAAGGGCGATATCACTATGAGAAAACTGCTCCCGGTCCGTTTCGTTCCCTTGACGAGAGCGCTTCGATAAAGGGGGGGCCCTCCTTCATGGGTAACCGATTTTTCCAAACCCAAACGCCCACCTGTCACGCCGTCCTCATGTGCGCGGTATCGGGCGCCCTATTGGCCTATGAAATCCTGCTCATGAGGCTCCTGTCCATTGCCTATTGGCACCATTTCGCCTACATGGTCATCAGCATTGCCCTCCTGGGGCTGGGTGGGGCCGGATCCCTTGTATTCGTGGCCTTTCAACGCATCCGAAAGAGGATGGAATCCTGGCTGATCATCCTCGCCTGCGCCACGGCCGTCTCGTTTCCCCTGGCTTTCAGCCTTGCGCAGATGACAGGCCTGGATCCCCTGAATCTGCCTTGGCAGGGGACCGAATGGTTTCGAATGGGGATCTCCTACCTGGTGATGGCCCTGCCCTTTGTCTTTGGCGGCGGCATCGTCTGCATCCTCCTGTTCTTCTTTTTCCTCTTCTTCCCTCCCTTCGACCTTCGCGTCAACCTTAATTACTGCACAGTTTGGAAGCTCCGGCCTGACAGCGGGAATGATAATAATCTCG
>CAYNYM010000258.1:2453-5553 GCA_964401325.1 uncultured Desulfobacteraceae bacterium
GTACGGGGTGAATCTCTTCGGGTCCGCCGCGGGTGCCCTGGGAATCGTACCGGCCCTCTACCTGGGACCTCCCTGGAGCCTGATTCCTTTCCTGGGGGGTCTTGTCCTCCTGGGAACCCTCCGGATCTGCCTGTGGGCTTCCCGTCCCTTGAGAAACGTATCCCTCCTGCTGATTGCTTCAGGGGTCATCGCAGCGTTACAGTTGCTTCTGCCCCCGATTCCGAAAATCCACCATACAAAGGCACTTCCTATGACACTGGCACTTCCGGACGCCCACGTAGAGGCGGAACGGACGGGCCCACTCGGTTTGATTCATGTCGTGGCGAGTTCCCATATACGTTTCGCACCGGGGCTCAGTCTGAATTTCGGACTGAAGGGTGAGGTTTCGGAGGCAACCCTGCCCGAGCAGAAGGCACTTTTTCTGGACGGAGAAGATTTGGGACCTGTCAACCGTTTTTCAGGGAACGGCCGGGAGTCGGTTTACCTGGATTATACCACCATGGCTCTGCCCTATCATGTCCGGACTCCGCATCGGGTCCTGATTCTCGGGGCAGGAGGGGGGAGCGATGTCCTTCTGGCGATGCGGCATGATGCCCGGAAGATCGTTGCCCTTGAAATCAACTGTCAGGTTTCTTCCCTGATGGCAGGCCCTTTGGCGGAATTTTCGGGGGGATTGAAGACCCGTCCGAATGTCGAATGGATCGAAGAAGAGGCAAGAAGATATCTGTACGGGACGCAGGAATCCTTTGACCTGATTCAGGTCTCGCTGGTCGATTCATTCGGGGCATCGGCAGGCGGCCTGCATGCCGCCCATGAGAATTACCTGTACACGACGCAGGCCCTTGTCCAGTATTTGGCTCACCTCACGGATAAGGGGATGCTTGTCATCACACGATGGTTAAAGCTTCCTCCGCGCGATTCCTTAAGGGTGATCGCCACGGCCCTCAGTGCCCTGAGAATGACGAACCCTTCCGGCCGCCCGGAGCGGCACCTCCTCTTTGTGAGGAGTTGGAAGACCTGCACCGTCCTTGTATCAAAATCGCCCCTTGGCAGAGAAGACCGGCTCAGGGCAGAGCGCTTCTGCGACGAACGGGGTTTTGATGCGGCTTATCATGCGGATATGGTTCCGGCCCGGGCAAACCGATACGATGTTCTGGAGGAACCCTATTATTTCAAGGGAGCAAGCGCTCTCTGCGGTCCCGACGCGGATTCCTTTCTGAAGGCCTACCCCTTTAATATCTCCCCGACAACGGACGATCGCCCCTTTTTCTCCCATTTTTTTCGATGGGACCGCGCCGGGTCGTTTTTCAGGCAAATGGGCAGGGATTGGCTCCCCATGGCGGACCTGGGATATCTCTTTGTGTTGGCCACGTTGTTTCAGGCGATCCTGGGAGGTGTCCTGTTGACCCTGCTGCCCCTTGTTTTTGCCCGTCGGATAACCGTCTCCGGAAAGGCGAAGGACGCCGTGCCGAGGGTATCCCAATACCTGGGGATGATGTTCTATTTCGGGGCCATCGGAATGGGGTTCATGTTCATTGAAATGGTTCTTCTTCCAAAGTATACGCTCCTCTTGGGGCATCCGATCTATTCTGCAGCAGCCGTCCTGAGTTCCATTCTCTTTTTTGCGGGCATTGGAAGCCTTTGGATCAGGCGCCTCAGGGGAACCGGCGGTACGTTTCTGTGGGTCGCGTTTGCGGCCATTGTCGGTTGCGTAACGGTTCAAATCACGGCCGGGGATCATTTGTTTGAGCAGGTGCTGGCCTGGTCTCCGGGTGGTCGCGTGGCGACCGGCGTTTTCCTGATCTCCGTCCTTTCCTTTTTTTTGGGGTGGTTTTTTCCATCGGGTCTTCACCTGGCCGCTGTGCGATTTCCGGGAACGATTCCCTGGGCATGGGCAACGAACGGGTGTGCCTCGGTCATCGGCGCCGTTCTTGGTAAGTGTCTGGCCATGGGACTGGGTTTTCAGTGGCTCCTAGTTTTCGCAGCCGGGCTGTATTTTGTGGCCACGGCCGTCTTTCAGGTACTCATGTCGAAGGCTGGACGTGCCTCCTCCTTTTGAGGTGGTTTCCATAGCTCGAAAAATGTTATTCTCATCCCGCACGAAGATATCAAGGCGGGATCACGGTGAGAAAAGGGGGCCTGAGCAGGATAAAGAAGAGATGAAAATGCCCTTAACATTGAGTCGTTGGTTTGGTATACAGAGGTGGCTCGGCGACAGGGAAAATAAACCCTTGAATTTCGCTGGATTCCGGAAACGTACCCCCACCAACCTGAGAAAGCCGGATAATTCTCATCGAAAAAAGGAGGGTGAGCTATGGAAAAAAAGGTGCTTGATGCCATGAAGAAAGCAGGAAAGCCTCTGAAATCCGGGGAGATCGCGAAGATGATCAACGCGGATGCCAAGGAGGTTTCGAAAACCATAAACAATCTTAAGACGCAGGGAAAAGTCACTTCACCCAAAAGGTGTTTCTATGAACCCCTCCGATAACCCTTCATCGAACATGCGATATTCCCGTTGGTTTGTCATTGTCGTTGCTGTCTTCATTACTTGCCTGATCACGGCCAATATTGCCGCAGTGAAGCTTGTGAGTCTGTTCGGTTTCATCCTTCCGGCCGCCATTCTGGTCTTCCCTATCAGCTATATTACTGGAGACGTCCTCACGGAGGTCTACGGGTATCGACAGGCCCGGCGGGTTATCTGGCTCGGTTTTATGTGCAATGCTACGGCTGTGGCGGCCCTATGGCTTGGTCAGATGCTTCCGCCGGCGTCTTTTTGGGACGGCCAAGCAGCATATGAACGTATTTTAGGCTATACGCCCCGTCTCCTGTTTGCATCATTCCTGGCCTACCTTGTGGGCGAATTCGCCAATTCTTACATCCTGGCCAAGATGAAAATAGCCACCCAGGGGCGGTGGCTGTGGCTTCGGACCATAGGTTCGACCCTGGTGGGACAGGGGCTTGATTCACTTGTGTTTATCACCATCGCCTTTTGGGGCGTGATCCCCCCGGTCGCCTTGGTCGTGACCATCGTGACCCAATGGCTGGCAAAATCCATCTACGAGGCGGCCGTTACTCCTCTCACCTACCTGGCCGTGAATTT
>CAYNYM010000259.1:0-408 GCA_964401325.1 uncultured Desulfobacteraceae bacterium
AGGATGAATCTGAGAGAGAACGGTTTCAATGTCCAAGGCCCCATGAAAACCCTTATCGATTGCCACGTCACAGAAGCTGCATCCCTTGAATTGGAGCCCGATCGTCTCCCGGGCACTCCCCTTCAAATACGACGGATAGTCTACCTCGACCCATTTACCACGGGACGCATGAGGGCATCCGATGTGCTGGAGCACTTGTCCGGCGTCAATTTTCAGTTCGGTAAGACCTGTATCGGCGACCCGGTATAGATTGTCCCAATTTACCCGGCAGAGCCAGGCTTCATTCCAGGGACTCTGGGAATTTTGAGTGATCCGACCGTTGTCACCCGGATAGAGCAGGCCCGGGCTCTGATGCCATTTGTCTTTTTCAAGTCCGTTTAATAGATGGATGGCCTGCTCTGCGGGCCC
>CAYNYM010000259.1:418-5520 GCA_964401325.1 uncultured Desulfobacteraceae bacterium
CGATTCAGATAAAAAACGTCAATCAAAAATAGAAAAATGTCAACTGTCAACATCATCAACTCTCGGTGTTCGTTTGTGCGGAATGCTGAAAGTCCTCGGAAACGATGGGAAAAATCTTCCCAGCCGGTTTCACCCAAGAAATCCACATCGGACTGGGGTCCTGCGAGGACCGTCATCGCTCCCTCGTCCTTGAGCTCTTTGGCCAATGCAAAGAGGTCTTCCCTGCCGCTGAGGGTGGAAAATCCGATAAGGGGTCTTTCTTTGCCGAAATAGTCGTAAAGGGCCTTTTTGAGCGCCTCTTTATCGTCCGAGTGGGTCACCGGGATGACAATACAATCATAGGGGGTGTTTTCCTGGATAATGGTGGCAGCCATCTGAGGCCCAAGGAGGCCGTAGGCCTCCCCTTCGAAATAACTGGTAAGGATGGCCATTTTCTTACGGGGGTCTGATGCGATCGGGGAAAGTGACATGATAAGGCTCACAGATGATGATTCGTTGGTTTCGGAAAGCCGTGTCCTTCTGTCGCCCGAGGGGGCCTGAAAGGCAGTGTCCTTCCGTTTTCAAAGACGTATACACTTTTCACATTGAATAGGGGTTGTAAAGACATTTTATTTTAACCCCAAAAAAATCTGGTCCATAGGAGGCAGCCAAAGATTCCGGTTTACGGGTGGCAGTGAGAGTTGGCCCTGACGGTATAATTTGATCGGGAATACTCCATCCTTCCGGTTGTCATGTGAGCCTGCAGTGCAGGCTTCACCCCAATCGCGTGCAACCAAGGTCTGGTCCCCGGGGCCGGGATTCTTTGCAACCCCCTTTTTCATGTTCGGTCGTTGTTTCCATGGGAGATGGAGTAGGCAAATGGCAAAAAGGAGGCAAAATTATGATCTCCTGATGAATCTTTGTGTGCTTTCCTGGGAAATTACGGCGTAAAATATTGTGTTTGCTGTTGTTTTTTGTGTAATCAGAATTATTTTTTTGTGGTATCGAGATCGTAGATCACCGGAGGCCGGGAAACGAATGCTGACACAAAGTGAACAGGAACGTTACGATAGACAGATTATGATGCCCGAGATCGGGGAGGTAGGTCAGGAAAGACTGAAACGCTCAAGGGTCTTAATCGCCGGAGCAGGAGGGCTCGGTTCCCCGATTGCCGTATACCTTGCAGCCGCCGGTGTGGGGACGATACGGCTCATTGACCACGATGTGGTGGACATCAGTAACCTGAACAGACAGATCCTCCATGGGGACAAGGACGTCGGTCGATGGAAGGTGGATTCCGCCTTAGACAAACTCTCCGGTCTGAACCCCGAAATCCGTGTGGAGGCCGTCAGGGAAACGATCGGTGAAGACAATGTCTCCCGGCTGGCTGAGGGTTGTGATCTGATTGTGGATGCCATGGACAATCTGCCCACGCGGTATCTGCTGAACGGGGTGGCCGTAGAACGGCAGATTCCCTTTTTTCACGGAGCGGTCCGCGGTTTTGAAGGTCGGGCCACGACCATCATCCCGGGGCGCACGGCGTGCCTGATGTGTATGTATCGAGGGCCCGTTCCTGAAGAGAAATTTCCGGTCATCGGCACGGCCCCTGCGGTTGTGGGTGCCATCCAGGCGACCGAGGTGATTAAATTCATTACAGGTGCAGGAAAACTGTTGACCAACAGAATTCTCTTGTACGACGGATTGGATTTGACCTTCAGCGAATTCAAGATCAAAAAGAACCCGCAATGCCCGCATTGCGGTGATCTTACAGAAAAGGAGTAAGAGGTGAGCGTAAAAGTACATGTGCACAAGACCCATCGTCAGTATACCGATGGCCGGGATGTCATTGAAGTGACGGGATCGACCGTGGGGGAATGCCTGAAAAAAGTAGCTGGCCTGTACCCTGCCATAGAAAAGGAAATTTTTACCCCCAAGGGGGGGCTCAATTCCCTATTTGAGATCTACGTGAACGCAGAGAGTGCCTACCCGAAAGAGTTGGCGAAAACGGTCAAAGACGGGGATAATATCCATATTACGCTTCTGCTCTCAGGAGGGTAAGATCTGCATGCTTATATTTTTCATGATGTTTTACCTTTGGCAAGTCTTTCGGATAGGCGCTGGAGGCAGGACGCTATCTATCATTTCTTAAGAGATTTCTGTCGAGGCATGAGGTTCTAGCATGAAGGTTATCGGTATCGTGGGGTTTAAGAAGAGCGGGAAGACCTCTCTGGGATTGGGTCTTGTAGGGGCGCTTAGTGAAATGGGGCGGAGGGTCGCTGTGGTCAAGCATGTTTCCGAAGATATCGATCTGCCGGAAACGGATTCCTCAAAATACAGTATCCAGGCGGAGGTGGTCGCGGCGGTTTCCTCTACTCGAACGGAGATCATCCAGAAGGGGGGTAAAATCCTTGAAAATGTGCTGGCGCACCTTGATGCGGATATTGTCCTGGTCGAGGGATTCAAGAAGGAAAAGACCTTTCCTAAGATCGTCTGCCTGAGGGATGAAAAGGAGAAGGCCGATCTTCTCGACGGGCTGGAACTGTTTACGGCCGGTTTTCAGAAAGGCATCTCGGACTACGATATAGCGAATGCGGCACACGTCAAAGAAATGGCCCGATTGGCTTTTGAAGGGGCCTTCAAACTGCCAAACCTGGACTGTGGCCACTGCGGATATAAGAACTGTTATGATCTTGCCAGGGAAATCGTGAAGGGTAAAGAGACAACGGAGACCTGCGTTTCCCTGGCACCTCCAATCGTTATCCGGATCGACGGTCAGAGGCTTCCTCTCAACGACTATACGAACACGCTTTTCAAAAATATTGTCCTGGCCATGCTGTCCAATCTGAAGGGCTATAAGAAGGGCGGCATTGAAATTGAAATTCCTTAGCGGGCCCAACCGGATCGGATAATACAGACCGAAGGACATGGTTGTGGGCCACAAAAAAGGACCTCCGGTCAAACCGGAAGTCCTTTTTAAAAGAATGAGTCCTGCGCCCTAAACGCAGGGCGCAAGAAATTTTAGTTTAGATCTGTGCCGCCAGGGCCGCAGCCTCTTTTCCAGCCACGGACAACCTTTCGGCTGCCTCTCGTTTTTTGATGATGCTGATCTCGTCTGCCTCGACATATTCAATCGCATTGACTTCGCAGAAGCGGACGCACTGCGGATCGCCGTCGCAGAAGTCGCATTTGAAGACCTGTCTGTCCTTGGTATTGAAGGACATGGCGCCGAAGGGGCAGACCGCCACGCAGGTCCGGCAGCCGATGCATACATCATAGTCCACCATCACACAACCCAATTCTTCGTCGCGTGAGATGGCCTTCACCGGACAGGCATTCATGCAAGGGGCATCCTGGCATTGCTGGCAGGACATCGGGATATAGAGACCCTCGGCTTCCCATTTCATGATCCTGATACGGCTCCGGGTGGGATTTGACTTTCCGTCGTGAGCCACGGCACACACGAGCTCGCAGAGCCGGCAGCCGGTGCATTTTTGATAGTTTATTTGTAGGACCTTAGCCATTGTTTCCTCCTCTCATATGGAATTACACCAAGTGGGACGGCTCTTTGTCGATGCCGAGTCTCTTCAGGGTTTCGGGTGTGGGAACACCGTCTTCACCCCATCCCTTGTGCTCATAGATCTCTGCACGCATCTTGAGGAACTTGTCTTTTTCGATGACTCGACCGACCACGTCGGGTGCCCCACGCCTAGTGGGTTCGTCATGATACCGATGGTTGAGCACGTCGCCCTTTTCGGGGTCATCTCTCTTCAGGCCCTCTCTGATGTTAAACAGCCGTTCCATGTTGTTGCACCGCTCCGCCACATCCCAGATCTCCTTCGGGGTCATCTCGATGCCCGTATTGTAATAAAGGACCTTGGGCCAGTCCTCGAAGTTGGGTAACGTGGCCCCGAGGAAAGTGGTGTGGTATTTGCAGATTCCGAGACAGTCAACAGCCATGTAGCAGTTTTCCTGCCAGAAGACCTGCCAGGGTTTACCGATGTATTCCGTATGCTCGGAGCTCAGGGGACCGTCATAGGGGACCGGGGTGCTGTAAATTTTCCTCAAAACCTCTTCGGGCAGGTGGTAGAGGTCGATTGCAGGACGGCTCCTCAGGTGGTCGGAACCCCTTGAGGACATGGCGATATTGAGGGCCAGGCCGGGGGTTGCCCTTTCGTCGGAATGGAGGTTGCTCATGCCCTTGACCTGAATCAGGTAGTCAAAGGAATTCTTTCCAATGACCTTGGATGCCTGTACCCCGCCCATTGCCAGGGTGTCACCGAGCCATCCCTTGCGGTAGCAGATGCGCTCGATCATCTCGATGACGGCATCATCATTACCCCATCGCAGATCCAATCCGTCGGTCTGCTTGCTGTCGATAATACCCAGCTCGTAGAGTTCCATGGCCCAGGAGATCAGGCTTCCGGTCTCCAGGTTATCCATGCCGAACTGGTCGACCAGGTGGTTTCCGACGAGGACTGTGAGGCCCCTGGGGGTGTCTGTCTCACCGCCGAAGGCCCCTTGGGAGGTGTATTCCGGACCTTCCTCATAACGGCCGGCAAAGGGTCCCGAAGGGATCTTGTACTGGGCCCGGCAATGGACCTGGCAACCAAAGCAACCGGTCATATGGTAGGGCCCCATGGTATCTTCACAGATCTCATCAATGGCTTCCGGCTCCATATCGTCGGCATATTCACACTGGTTGTACTGGAAGTTCCTGCACCGGATCCCGCCCCAGGAGTTGGTGGCGCCCCAGATAAAGGGGGTTCCGAGTGCGCCCTGGGTCTGGTTTACCTTGGCGCTGGTGATCTGATCGATGAAACGCTTGTTGAACTCAAGGGCTTCGGTCGGATAGGCAATGTCGATGTCCATGGTGCCCCTGGCAGCCACGGCCTTGAGGTTCTTGGAACCCATGACGCATCCCATTCCCGTTCGACCACCGGAGTTCTTGATGCCGGTCATGACATTGGCGTATGCGACCAGGTTCTCGCCGGCGGGTCCGCAGACCATGCTCTTGACCTCCTGATCCCCCAGGTCCTCGCGAATCGCCCACTGGGTCTCGGTGACCGTCGAACCCCAAATGTCACGGGCATCGCGAATTTCGATCTCGCCGTTGTGAATATAGA
>CAYNYM010000260.1:0-5465 GCA_964401325.1 uncultured Desulfobacteraceae bacterium
TCGGCAATGCTTCTGAGATCAACGTTCATGCCCTTGTTGTGTGATGTCCTTCAAGGCCTTAGATATCGCATCACCTACCCAGACATTCAGGCTTTTCCCTGCTTTCCGAGCTTCTATTGTAATGTTTTTATGTACTTGCGGCTCAACGCGAACAACAAACCTGCCAGAGTAAGGTTTTTCTGGTTCGTCCCCTCGTGCGGCACAAAATTCCATATAATCATCGACTGAATCGTGAAATGCCTTCTTAAGCTCTGTCACGGTTTCGCCTTCAAATGTAATGATATCTCTCAAATTTATAACTTCGCCATGAAAGATGCTGTCATCATCATCAAATTCTACTTTTGCAAAATATCCTTTATATTCCATCATGGCTTCACCCCTGATTCCATCAAAAATCGTCGCACAGACTTTACAGACCCCTTGTTTGTTACTCGCTCAGGATGTGGTCGATGAAAAACAGCACGAACGTCATTAAGCGCCACCCTAACTCGTGACCCCTTACCTTCGGTTACTTCAGCGCCAAGAGCTATCAATAACCCTTCGATATCATGCCATGAAATATCTGTGCGCTCCGGCGTTTCAAACACTTTCATTAAGGTCTGTCGTTGCTTTTTATTCACAATGCGTTAGTATCAAATGGCGATATCATAAAAATCAAAAAATATTCAACATTTTTTCTCTGTGATCTCAGCGTCTGTGTGATACATTTTTAAATTATTTCTCCTTCATTATGTTGATCCTGTTTATCCTGTCTGACTTTCTTATACCCAGTTTTCCAGCCTCAACCCGTCCACCCGCTTAAATTCCTTTACATTATTGGTAACCAATATCCAATCAAGGCTCCAGGCGTGGGCGGCGATCAGTAGGTCATTGCTTCCTATTATTTTGCCTTTTTTCTCAAGAATAGACCGAATATCTCCATAAAAAACGGCAGCTTTTTGATCAAAAGGGCGGATTTCAAGCAATTCGGCCAACTCATTTAATCTTGCTACATTTGCCTCCACCTGTTGGCTTTTTTTTGCACCGTACATTAATTCCGCAAATGTAATGGCGGACATGGCAAGCTGGCCAGGTCGTAAACTCTCCAACCGTTTGAGGGCACTTATTGGCTTTCGTTTAATAATGTAAATGCATGTGTGGGTATCCAGCATGTACATCAAAATGTTTCCCGTTCCTGAATGACAGGCTGATGTCTTCCATTTTCCATAAAGTCATCAGATAGTTCAGTCAGAAGTTCAAATACCCGGGACAGGTTCGCGGGAGCCTTTTTGAGAACGACCTCATCCCCTCTTCGAAAAATTTGCACTTCAGTCGTATCAAATTGAAATTCCTTGGGTAATCGCACTGCCTGGCTGTTGCCGCTCTTGAATATTTTTGCGGTGTTCATAGCACCCCTACCAACCATTATGTATATACTTAAGGTATATACATAATGTGAAATTTGTCAATCTATAAGTTGCTATTTGTAGCCTGCTTTATGTGAAAGACCTTTCTGACCGAACATACAGGGGGGGATCTACAGGATTACACAAAAACAAAATAATTTTCTCACACCCATTCACTTTGCTCACTCGAGTCGCAGAGCTATCAGAGAAAAGAAAAATACTATTTTAATAATATCATCATTTTTTCTCTGCGCCTCAGCGTCTCTGCGCGAGGTATGTCTTTCTCCATTTTTCCCCTACATTCCCTGCTTCGCCTTGCCCAAGATTCACAAAAAGCCTTGCGATTCCACAACCCAATAACACAATAGACCCAACAAACCCAATGAACCCTTTATCTTAAAGAGAAATATACTTCCTGACCCGGCTGCCAAACCACTGAGACATGATCAGAGGCATTCGTTGGATCACTTGCTCTGCCGTTTCTCTGCCCTTGCCCTGGGAGATGGGTTCCTGCACCGGTTTTGGAAGCCCTTCTCCATTCAGGGGTTGGAGGGCGTCAAATCCGGCCCAATGCAAAGAAACCGGCCGGGAACCCCACTGCTCCTTGAATTTATAGGTGCCCTCACCGGGCGTGGAACGGCCAAAATCGAAGAAGGCGTATCCTTCATTCGCGGCGTATTCAAGGAATGTCCAGTAGAGGAGCATATTGGGATTCCAGCGATTCAGCCGACGGAGGGACGATGCCCATGGGATCGATACCGTTTGACTGTGTAAGAGAATCACTCCACCTGCTGCAGGCTCTCCGTCGGGCATGTACACAACGCAGCATCTGGCCCTCGGCCCATAGGTCCGAAGCACTTGGTCAAGCCATTTTCTGCTGTGTACCGGGGACCCCAGATCCCGCATGTTTTCGACAAATACCGGATAGAAATCGTCGAGAAGTTCGATGCCTCCAATTCTTGCTTTGAGTCCATCTTTCTTGGGCTTGCGCACCTGGCTCCTCAATTTTGCCTTGAAACCGGATAGAAGTGATTCGGCGTTTTCAGGGAGTGTCAGGAGCATGCGGACCTTTTCTTGGTGTCGTGTTTCCTCTTCGGGAATATTTACGAAGGGTTCAGAAGAACGGACCTCTGTATTCGGAATTCCGCGATCATGGGCGAACTCAAGCGCATGTCGTAGTAAAGATTCCTCGATCTCCTTTGTGTCCGCCAGGATACCCCCGGCATCACAGTAAGGCAGAGAGACGAGGGTGCCCTTACAAAGTGGGAGATGAATTCGCGTAAGAGGGAACACCCCACGAACGGTTTCGTCTTCCAGAGCCATGAAATAAGGGCATTCAAAACCATAGGCCGCTTCCACAGCATCCTTCCAACCGTAGAGTTGATAGGCAAGTCCTTTGGGATGTCTTAATACGTAGTCGTCCCAGGCTTGGCGGTCGTTGCCGGTGGCTAGGCGGATTTGGGAGTTTGTTGGGTTCATTGGGTTGCTTGGGTTTGTTGGGTTTGTTGGGTTCATTGGGTTTGTTGGGTTTGTTGGGTTTGTTGGGTTGCTTGGGTTGCTTGGGTTGCTTGGGTTTGTTGGGTTCGTTGGGTTGTTTGGGTTATTTGGGTTGGGATCTCAGATACTTTATAAAGCCGGAACTTATTTTTGATACCTTTTCTGCTTGACTGTATATTTTTTCGAAAATTTTTTGGGTTATGTAACCTTGGTCCAGCGCCACATAAAGCTGACTTTGGACCTCCGCCGCTGAACTTTTAGACACAAACAAGAACTGAATGAATTCTTTGTTTCCTCTCCTGGAGAATCCCTCTGCGATATTACTCATCGTTGATACCGCTGCTGCCTGAATTTGATTTGATAGCCTGAAATCTCTTCTAAATTTTTCATTGGCATTAATTGCAGCATATACAAAATTGACCAGTTTTCTCGCCTCCTGCCAAACCTCAATGTCTTCAAAGCGGATTATTTTCATGACATATTGGTATTGGGATAAATTTCGTCTCTGATGGACCCTGCGATCCCCACCGGGGCGTAAGCCTCTCCGAGCTATTGCCTCTACGAGCCGGAAGCTTATGGGCCGGAGGCTGCGAGCCTTTTACCCGCCAAAGCTTTGTGGCGGATTTATCCGCCTAAGTTTTGTGGCGGGCTGTGTGAGATATGTCGTTTCGGGTTTAAGGTTCAAAGGTTCAGGGGTTCAAAGTTTAGACGTCCAGGGTACCCACAGCTCACCTCACAGCGTATCCTGGCCATTAAATGATTGTTTGATCCCTCTCTTGCGGTTTTCCGATAACTTCCTCGTATGAGAACTCCCGCAACTGTGCATTTTCACGCGCATGCTCAATAGTCATACTCACGAGGTTTCCTATCCCATCAAGGTCAATGTAAATGTTTTCACTGACCTCCCTTGTTTCGGTCACCTCATTATCGGCAAATTCTACGAGTGCAGTATCCGTATCGGAAAAATACTTGACCCTCATTGCTTTTTCTCCTTAAAGGATCTATCGAAAAAGGCATTGTGGACGGTTTGCCCGTCTTCCAAAAGGATGACACGAAGATACTTATTTTCCTCCTGAATCCCACTGATGCGACCATCTTTTCCGTCAGGCCCGGATCCAGGTAACCGTTTTCCTGAAGGAGATAGAACATCTCATTGGTACTTCCCGCCACTCCCAGATCTTCATCGCTAATGATATGGGCAGCCATATCGATACAGTTCTGAATGGCCATCTGCATGTTAAACAGGATACTTTCCTGACGGTCCAGATCCTCCAAAAACTGATTCAGAGGCGCAGTTCGTTTCTCCTTGATACGTCTCAAATGGTTGTCGACCCGGCTTGCCTTTGCCAATAATACGTTTCTGTCGATCACCGGCCGTCTCCCAGGATTCTTGAAACAAAAGCCTTTTCCATCAAGCTTCTGTGATACCCAAAGTCCGCAATCCTCGAATACGTAAATGTCTTAAAACGAGACAGCATTTCGTGTTCTCTCGCAAAAATGCATTTCCCGTGCTTGAATATTTGCGCCAGAATTCCTTCTCCGGCATTGTTCATGATCACGACATGGGAATCCTTGCGCAATAGTCGAGACAGATCCACCGTATAGATCATTTTCAGATCTGTATCTTTCATGAATATCCCATGTTCGACCAGAATTCCTAAATCGATGTCACTGGAAGGCCTTTCACGCCCCCTGGCATGGGACCCGAACAAATAGACCGCTACCACCTCGGGGCGCTCTTCGAGGTAGTGTGTTATTGTTTTGATGAGATCGGGGTCCATTTTCTTAGACAGGATTGACAGGATTTTTATTCTCTGCGGGCTCTGTTCCTTTGCGGCGAATGCTGTCTTTTCTTACCGCCCACTCGCTACGCTCACTCGAGATTCATTATACCCCAAATAGGCAGGTCAATCATGCCATCTCTCTAAATATTGACTACATGTTAAAAATTGGCAGTCCTCAAAGCTTGAACCAAATTTCATCAATTTCGCATAGCATTTCTTCAAATTTGAATAATGCCTGAATTTACGGGATCTTGAAGCGTTCTCGACCTTCGGCTGTCCAGGGTCAATCTCCCATGGATGACAATAAAATAAAAAGGCCCGGTCTTTTCTCAGGATAGATGTGGCGCCCATTTTAAAAATGAAAAAAGGGGTCAACCGAAAGTAACCGCCTCCGCCCCAAGGGAAAACCAAATTATTAATTCTTAATTTTGAATATTGAATATTGAATTGGAGGTTGCTGATGGGGAGTTCGAAAAAGTCGTCGGATATCTGGAGGGCAATACCCTTGTTTCCATTTCGGGAAAAATCGACTTTGCCATAGCGGCCGTGCAGGCCGAAGGAATTATAGCTGGAATCATAAAGGTACCCGCAATCCTGAATGATCTGCAAAACATCGTTGCTGATTGAAAAACTGGGTGCGCGGTACCCCAAGACAGGCGCCCCAGTGAGATCTTCCAGTTTTTTCCTGCTGTCGGTAAGATCCTGCCGCAACTCATCAAAAGAACACTCATTGCAAAGGCAGTGGTTGTATCCGTGGGAGGCTACTTCGTGGCCGCGGGCATGGATTTCACGGACCAGG
>CAYNYM010000261.1:0-5464 GCA_964401325.1 uncultured Desulfobacteraceae bacterium
AAGGGGGTTGGTATGTATCGGCACCTGAAACCCGAGGAGGGATTTGGCGCGATAACCCATGGACTTCAGGGCCATGGAAAAAAGGGCGATACTGACCTGCTCACCGGTCGACAGGAGGACGTCCAACTCTCGCGGATCAGGATCATCCGTCAAATCCCCGGCCAGTTTGATGAGCCCGTCGGTTTGGCCCGCCATGGCCGAAAGGACCACCACCATCCGGTTGCCCTGTTTTTGATACTCAAGGACTCTTTCAGCCACTTTTTTTATCTTATCGATGTCACCGACCGAAGTGCCGCCGTATTTCTGAACAATAAGTGCCATAATTATCCTCTCCTGATTTCATCTTCCAGCTTCTCCAAGATCTCAGCGGTCCTGGCGTGGTTGCCTGAGAGGGTGATCTCCCGCTGTTGATTGCCCATGATAAAAAAGGTGATTTTCAGGGTCTGATCCGGAAGGATTTCCGGCCAACGATCGGCCCATTCCATGACGGCGACCCCGCCACTGTAAAGATACTCCTCGAGACCGGCGGCAATGAATTCCGATACGCTTTGCAGCCGGTAAACGTCCATGTGGTATAAGAGACATTGTCCTTCATATTCATTGACAAGAGCAAAAGAGGGGCTCGTGACGACCATATGGGGCGATACCCCCAGACCAAGGGCAATTCCCTTGGTCAGCCAGGTCTTTCCGCTGCCCAGTTCACCTACCAGGGCCAGGACGTCCCCTTCCCTCAGGAACGACGCGATTTTCTTCCCGAATTCGACCGTTTCCCTGTCGGAAGTCGAGACATATGTCAGTTCTTTTTTCATTCAGTTTTCATCTTTTTCCAGAACCACCATGGCCACCCCATAGTCGCCCTCATCCGAGAGACTCACGTGGGAATGCCGGATGTTGTTTTTATCGCAGATGTCATGAGAGCGGCCGAAGAGGTTTAGCCCCGGTTGGCCTCCAGGAAAATGAAAGACCTCTATATCCCGCCAATAAACCCCTTTTCTCATGCCGAGACCCAGGGCCTTGGAAAAGGCCTCCTTGGCGGCAAACCGCAGGGCAAAGGCGGAAGGGGGAAAGGCCCTTTTCAGGCAAATAACGGCCTCGCCTTCCGTGAAAACTCTATGGATGAAACGATTTCCCCAGCGTTTGAGGACGTTTTCCATACGACTGATTTGCACGATATCGACACCAATTCCGTAAATCATGGCCGTGTCTATTCTCCACGTAAAAAAATATGCCCAATTGTATTTTCTTTCATGATTATGGCACTGAATCCTATCGATTTGACACCATCAATCATGGCAAAGATTGCCGATGTGGGATCGACACAGAGTCGCGGATAAAAAAGAGAAGGCAGGACTCCTGCATCGGCTTCGAGGGAAAGGTGCCATGGGAAATTGGGCGGTAAGAGTGCTCAAAAATCCTTCACAAGGGCGATCATATCCCTCACGGCCCTTTCGAGCCCGACGATCACGGCACGGGAGATGATGCTGTGTCCGATGCTGTATTCTCCGACCTGAGGCAGGGACTTGAATCTCTTGACGTTTACATAATTAAGGCCATGCCCGGCGCTAACCCCCATTTTCAGCTCGGCCACCCTTTTTACGGCCCAGACAATCCGTTGAAACTGTTCGTCCGCCTCAGATCCGGTGGTGGCGTCGGCATAATGACCCGTGTGAATCTCCACCACGTCCGCACCCGCGGTTTGGGCCGCATCGATCTGCTTTGGATCGGGGTCAATGAAAAAGCTCACACGAACGCCCGCACCCTTGAGCCTCCCCACAACCTCCTTGTAATGGGCGGGATCTGCATTGACATCGAGGCCCCCCTCGGTTGTGAGCTCCTCTCGCTTTTCAGGAACCAGGGTGACAAGCGAGGGCTTGAGGCGACAGGCCGTCTCGACCATTTCTTCTACGGCGGCCATTTCCAGGTTGAGCCCGGTCTTCACCGTCTTGCGGAGGATCTCCAGGTCCCGGTCGTTAATGTGGCGTCTGTCTTCTCTCAGATGGCAGATGATGCCTTCTGCACCGGCCAGTTCAGCAATGCCGGCTGCAAGGACGGGATCGGGTTCGTGGATTCCTCTTGCCTGACGTATGGTGGCGACATGATCCACATTCACGGCTAATCGGGCCATGGGTTCAATCCTCCTTTACCAAGCCTAACAGTCTTGTTTGCTCTTTTTCCATTCTGCGTGATTCCATCGACGATCTTTCATGGTCATAATCCAGAAGATGCAGGATGCCGTGGATCAGAAGTCGGTAGATCGTCTCTTCCATGGGTTCTCCCTGAAGCCTGGATTCATCACGGGCCGTGTCAACGGAAATCACCACGTCTCCCAACATTTCGGATTGCACTTCGGGTTGGGGTCCTCCGGACATGGGAAAGGCGATGACGTTGGTCGCACCCTCCCGGCCGAGGTATTGTGCATTGAGTTTTGCCATGCGGGCATCATCCGTGAAGACAATGCTCAATTCCTTATCATGACAGCCCAAGTCGTTTAAGACTTTCTTCAAGTTCCGTCTTATCTTCGGATTTCTTAGCTCCGGAATCCTCTTTTGTGATTTGATCTGAATTTCCATTTTTTGCCTTTTTGGAGGTCTTTGAAGCCGTCTCGGGATATTCTACGCGATGGTGAAAAATGCCGCTCAGGGTCTTGTTGAAACTCTTCGCGATTTCGTTGAGGTCCTTGAGTGTCAACTCGCATTCATTGAGCTGCCCGTCGGAGAAGACCTTGTTGATGATTTTTTGCACCATGCCCTGGATGCGGGCCGGCGTCGGATCCACAAGTGTTCTGGATGCGGCTTCCACCATATCGGCCAGCATGACCAGTCCAGCCTCCTTGGTTTGTGGTTTGGGGCCGGGATAACGGAAGTCCTCTTCCTTGATCTCACTGGACTTGGTTCCTTTCGCCAGCATGCGTTCCTTTGCTTTGTGGTAAAAGAAGGAAATCAAACTGGTGCCGTGGTGCTGCTGGATAATGTCGATGATTTCCCTGCCCAGTTTGTGCTCCCTGGCCAGTTCCACGCCGTCCTTTACGTGGGCGATAAGGATGAGACTGCTCATGGACGGGGCCAGCTTTTCGTGCTTGTTCTCTCCTCCGAGCTGATTCTCGATAAAATAGAGAGGTTTGGTCATTTTTCCTATGTCATGATAGTAGGCGCTCACTTTGGCGAGGAGTGGGTTGGCCGAAACGGCCTTCGCTGTGGCCTCCACCATGTTACTGGTGATCACGCTGTGGTGATAAGTGCCCGGGGACCTGACCATGAGTTCTCTCAGAAGGGGTTGGTCCAGGCTGGCTAGTTCCAGGAGTTTGATGTCCGTCGTAAACCCGAAGGACATCTCTACCAGAGGAATGATTCCGGTCGCGATCACCCCGGAAAGGATACCCCCCGCGAACCCTGATACGGCCGCAATGATCGATTCCGGGGTATAGAGAGATCCGTAGATCATTTCAATGGCAAGACTGAGGACCATGTTGATGAGGCCCACCATCAGGCCCGTCTTGATCAGAATGCCCCTTTCCGTGCAGTTCCTTACGCCATAGGCCGCCAACAGGCTGCTGATAAAGAAGTAGACAAAGAACTCCACCCTTCCTCCAATGACGAGGGAGGCGAGAACCGAACTGAGCAGGGAAAAGGCGGCTGCAATGCCGTTCCCCTGAAAGATGGATAGCAGCATGGCCCCGAAGGCGACGGGCAGTGCGAACAGCAGGGCCATGGAGGAGAAATAAGGGAACCCCCTTGCCACCTCCTCTGCAATAAAACTGTAGGCCCAGGAAAAGATAAAGATTCCCAAAAGGGTGACGGCATTGAAGAGGAGATCCCTTTGGTCCTCCCTGAAGGGGGTGGTCCCTCTGGAGGCCGTCAGGTAGATCACGATTAAAAGGGTTCCGATCAGGATGGCCATGGCGGGGACCCTGCCGACCATGTCGATCCGGTTTTGCGGCTGGCTCTGTGCCGAGAGTTTGAGAAGGTGTTCCGATCCGATACATTCTCACTATCTGACGAGCATTTCACCCTTCTTGATCTTGAAGTAGATCGGTTTGATGGATTTTCGTGCGAGATCCTTTCGTAATTCCGATTCCCTTTGATTAAAGGTCACATTCGGTTTAATGAGCCATTGGGCCAACTTGACGGACACCTGTGCCAGTTCCGGGGATCGGATCATCGCCCGTATCGATTTTGCCTGTCCGGCGATGAGTCGTCTGGCACTCTCAAGGGTGTAAAACTGATCAAAATCGAGGGCGCGTTTCTCCTTTTTGGATGAAATGTCATGGAGGGTGATGCCGCCCTTTTCCATGTGGTCCTTCAGCATTCGCCTGTTGCCGACAATTCCCCTTTCCGTGATCTCGCTGGTCAGCCGGATGACAGTTTCTTCCACCTGAGACGGGAATCCGGATTTTAAGAGGGCATCGAAGGTATCGGGATCGGGTGGGATGCCGAGAAGTCCGAAGAAACGGTTCGCCATTTCCTCCTTGTTTCCGGGGGCATTGGAGGGCGGGACGATATCCGGAATGGCCGGTGCCTCCGTCCGTGTTGCCTGCTCGGAGAGGCTGTCTATGTATTCCCTTCCGGACTCAAAACTTTCACGGATCGCGGATAGGAGATTGGAAGAGGTCATGTCGAAGTCATAAACAGCCAGGACCTCCTTCAGCGCCTTTGCCCTGTTTCTTTCCGTGAGCGCATTGTTTTCAATGAGAAAATTATCGGAGGCCTTGATATCCCTTTCCGCCACGTCTCCAAGTTTATAAATGTGGGGTTTACTCAATATCCCGGGAAAAAGGGCAACAGATACCACAAGGCTCAGGAAAGAGAGGATAAACCATCGCAGGCGTTCGGGGCGAGAAAACGCGTCGAGCAAACCGGTCAATTTCCTCTTGAGAAGGGATTCTTTGTCCTTCCTTTTCAAGGGTTTGACTCTTTTGGGAGCATTTGATTTGTTTTTTTCAGGCATATGAAAACCGGCGATAAACCGCGATGATCAGGCTGCGAAAGGAGCAGCCGGAGAAAAATGTCTCAGCCTATCCTGTTATACGAAAACTGACGGGCCCTCAGGCTTGCGGATCTTAAAGGGGGTTGTCGGGTTTTCGTTTTTTTTCCGCCTCCCGTTTTTCGTAGGCATCGATGATTTCCTGCACAAGGGGATGTCGGACCACATCATCGCGGGAGAAATAGACGAATTTGATGCCCTCGATACCGTCAAGAATTTTTCCGGCCTCTATAAGGCCTGAAGCCTTCCCCTCGGGCAGATCCGTCTGGGTCACATCACCGGTGATCACGGCCTTTGAACTGAAACCCAGCCTGGTTAAAAACATTTTCATCTGTTCGGTAGTGGCGTTTTGGGCTTCGTCCAGGATGACAAAAGAGTCATTCAGTGTCCTGCCTCTCATGAAGGCCAATGGGGCGACTTCAATAACGCCCTTCTGGATAAGGCGAGAGGCGTCCTCGAAGTCCATCATATCATGAAGCGCATC
>CAYNYM010000262.1:0-5463 GCA_964401325.1 uncultured Desulfobacteraceae bacterium
TTCAAGGCCCGCAGTCTTCTGACTTCGTCCATGGGGAGAAAGGTGAACAGGGCCAGGAAACGCCCGACATCGTCATCATTCTGGTTGATCCAGTACTGATAATAATCGTAGGGTGAAGTCAATGACCCATCCAGCCAGATCGCACCTTTGTGGGTCTTTCCCATCTTGATGCCTGAGGAAGTGGTGATGAGAGGGAAAGTCAATCCGAAAATGGTTTCTCCTTCCAGACGCCGGGTCAGATCGACTCCGGCCACGATATTCCCCCACTGGTCGTTGCCTCCCATCTGGAGCCGACAGTCATAATGCTTGAAAAGATGCCAGAAATCATAGGCCTGAAGAAGCATATAATTGAACTCAATAAAACTGAGTCCCGCTTGCAACCTGATCTTATAGCTTTCTGCGGCGAGCATACGATTCACGCTGAAATGTTTACCGATATCGCGCAGGAAATCGATATAGTTGAGCTCCACAAGCCAGTCGGCGTTGTTCACCATAAGGGCACGATCCTCATTGAAATCGAGAAACCGCGAAAGCTGTGTTTTGATAGCTTCCGCGTTCTCGTTGATCTTTTCCCTGGTCATGATCTGGCGCATTTCCGTCTTGCCGCTGGGATCTCCCACAAGGGTGGTACCACCTCCCACAACGGCAATGGGCCTGTGTCCTTCTCTTTGCATATGTGCGAGTGACATGATCGGAATGAGGCTGCCCACATGGAGACTGGCAGCCGTAGGATCAAATCCGATATAGCAAGTCACCCGGCTTTCAAAGAGCTTTCTAACCCATTTTTCATCTGTAACCTGCTCTACAAAACCTCTCTCTTCAAATATATCGTACATATTGTCCACTTCAATCCTCATATTTCTCAGAACGAAAATCCTCAGGAAAAAACAACCTGATCACCTCTCCCACTTTTCCGAGATTTTCAGCTCGATTTCCGTTAAAATCAATGGCAATGCCGGCCGCATTTCCAACAATGAGATTAAAGCCCTTTTCCGCCTTCCATTGTGGGTTGCTGCCCGATTGAAAGATGTACTCCCGGGGTTCTTCATCGTCTATATAGATCCGGACCCAGGTTCTCTCCGTGACAATGGCCTGAAGGACATGCCCCTCTCCGCCCGGATCGGGCTCAACAACCGGTAAAACAGCCGAAGCCTCTTCTCCGGCGACGACGGTCACAGGCTCTCCGATCGGAACGGCTCCCTCTTCGGGCTCATGAACTACTGATGCCAAAGGTTCAGGCTCTGCTGCCCCTTGCACCGGGAAAAATTTCTCCTCCGGTTTTTTTTCGGCCATTTTTTCAGCGGGAAGTTGCGCCCCGGTCTTTTCCACCTCTGCTTGTTTTGGCTCTTTTCCGGGAATGACTTTCAGATTCACGGAATGCCCGGTCAAATACCAGAAGACCGAACCTCCTAAAACCGCCAACACCAAGAGGATCAGTAAAACACGCCCAGTTCTGCGCCTCGAGGCTTCCACCAGGGGTTTTGTTTCCGTCGACTGAACGGCCCCTGAGCCCTTATACAACTCAAGGATCCGGATTTCATCGAGTTCGAGGGCTTGCGCATAGGCTCTTATGAATCCCCTCACAAAGACCGGCGGAGGCAACCTGTCCCACTCCTCGTTTTCAAGGGCCTCTATAATACAAGATCTCAGCCTGGTCACGTCGGCAATCTGTTTAAGATCAAGGCCCAATTTCGCTCTTTTGTCCCTTAAAAGAGCCCCTACCCCGATCACGGGCAGACCGCCGGTCTCCTCCTTGTTTTCTTCTTCCACCTGTTTTTCCTGAAATTCCCTCTCCAATACGAGCCCCCGGTCATTGCTTCTTCCGATACGTGGTCGTTCTCTCAAAAAACAATCCTGGTATAGGAATTGTCGCGCAATTTTCTGATCCAAGAGGCATAGGTTTTGTTCACTTCCATTTGGTAGAGTATATCATAAATCGCTTCTCTCAATTCACTTAACGGTTTTCTTTTGCCTCCTTTCCGATCAATAAGTTTGATAATTTGGAACCCGTTCGGCCTCTCGATGAGTTTACTGATGCCTCCAACCTGCAGGCCCTGCAAAATCTCCCTGATTTCGGGCTCCAGTTGGGATATCTTGAAAGAGCCGAGATCCCCACCTGCCCCTGCCATGGGGCCGCTGGAAAACTCTCTGGCAAACTCGCCGAAATCCTTACCCCCCCTCAGTTCATCCAGGATATTCTTGCCCTTTTCGGCCAGTTCATTCCTCTCCTTTTCATCTTCAGGATTCCGGCCGACCAAAAAAATACTGGCGAGGTGAACACTGCCCTCCGAACTGAATTCAGAAAGATGCTCCTCGTAGTATTGTTCAACCATTTCTTCCCTGATAATTATTTTTGATTTGACCTCAAAATTGATCAGCCTTGTGCGTTCAAGGTTCTCTTTTATTTTGTCCGCATACTGTTCATAGCTCAACCCTTGAGTCTCAAGCCTGTAAAGGAGATCCTCATGGGTCCATTGATTCGTTTTTTTTATCCTTTCTACCGCCTCATCGACCTGTTTGGAGGTCACCTGTATCCCCAACTCCTTGATTTTGCCTTGTGAGATCTTCTCGTCAACGAGAAGGTCCAAGACGCGACGCCTGGTTTCCAGAAATCTGTCTTCGCTTTTCTTTCTGAGATCGACCGGGGCCAGGCCAGTAATTTCCATGATTCTCTTGTTGAGTTCAAAGAGCGTAATCACATCGTCGTTGACGATGGCAACAACTCTATTGCATGTTTCCGCCGTTGCGTCCGCAAAACATGCAAACATGATCAAAGCAATGAACAAAAACAATCTGATCGATTTCATATACCTCATCTATCCCAACTCCAATTGTTCTAATAATTCTTGATTAATGCTAACCGAATAGCGATCCCTCAAACCCTCCAGAAATTCCCTGAATTGGGCCTGCTTTTTTATATAAAGAAGGTTGGTCTCGATTTCCTCTGTCGCATCGAGCAGACTTAGGGTGCCGCCCGGACGCGTTGAAACCACCATGAAGACATGAAAACCATGAGCCGTCTTGGTTACAGGACTGATTTTCCCCACAGGCAAGGAGAAGAGCACCTTTTCCATGGATTTTTCCAGATCGCCCTCGGCGATCCAGGCCAACTGATCTTCATCTTCAAGAATGGGGGCAATGGAGCACTCCCGGGCAAGTTGCTTGATATCTTTACCCTCTTGCAGGCTCTTCCGAGCGGCCTCAGCCTCTTTTTTCGTTTTTCTCAGGATCTGACGGAATTTTATCATCGGCGGGCGCTCAAACTCCTCCCTGTGTGAATCATAATAGGCCTTGATCTTCTGCGAGGCCACCGGTGTGATGTTTTCGGACAACAGGCTCGTTATCTTCTTGAAAAGCAATTGCCGCCTCAATCCCTCCTCCCACTCATCCAAATCAATGGTTTGCTGGAGGAGTAGTTCCCTGAATGCGGTCTCAGAATAATCCCCCCGAATCTCTTCCGAGGCGAAGGCCAATTCCTCATCGGAAATGACAATCCCCTCGTCCCGGGCATATGCCACAATGAGCAACCGATCCACGATCGTTCCGATCAACGGATCGAGGACCTGGTTCAATCCTTGATCATCAACCTCCATCTCCAGACAGAGGCGCCTTATTTCCCGCCTCAAGCCTTCCAGGGGGAGGGCCTGGTTCCCGACGGTAATCACCGCCTTTTTTTCCGGCGATTCCAAGACATCGCAACCCAAAAGGACCGGAGTGACCGCCACTGCGAGCAACAATAGAACCCTTTCAAATATCATGATCACGGCATGGAGGCTGATCGCATGCGCACCGCTCAATGAGGAATACATGGGTTGATGAAATCTCCAAAAATTTTAGAATAACAGTTATATAGGAAAATGCAAGTACAATTGCCCTGATCCACCATCAGGGCATGATAGGCGTTTGAAGTGGGTTAAGTGACAGAAAATAATCCAAAGTGCCTAGAGTTGAAATTTTCCGCCGATTTTTCAGTTTATAAAAAACGATTTCCATTGGAACGGGCGATTTATGGGTTAGGGCGGGCGTGAATTCCGCCTCATTTCAGAATCATAGGAATGCCATCGCCTGTGCTGGATCGCGGCGAAGAGCCTTTGTTCGCCTGATCCGCAAGGACGAAACCGCGGATGACGTCTTTGGCGGCAAAAAGCGCGTCCAGAGGTCGTTGCTTGATCATATGGACCTTCAGTTTTTTATCGGATAAGAAACGGAAACGTCTTGACCTTTTTTTCACCAGATCGATCAGTGCGCCCGGGTCCACCCTCGTATCCGACGAAAAGGTGAAGAGAAGGCCGTCGCTGCCCGCATCCAGCCTGCTTATGCCCGCCTTTTTCATTTGCAGCCTGACGGACATCACGCTCAGAAGATTGGAGACCTCCTGAGGGAAAGGACCGAAACGATCCCTTATTTCATCGGTCATGGCCGCCAGGTCCGGTTCCTCGTTAAGCCCCGACAGACGCCGGTAGAGGTTCAGCCTGACATCGGTGTCCGACACATAATCGCTGGGTATATAGGCCGGGATATCCACGTTTATCTCAGGATTGACGTCCTCGTGCCACTCCTCTCCCTTCAATTCGGCAACACTCTGCTCAATGAGTTTTAAATAGAGTTCATAGCCAATGGCCGCGATGTGCCCGGACTGTGAAAAGCCGAGAATATTGCCCCCACCTCTTATCTTGAGGTCATGCATGGCGAGATGGATACCCGCCCCCAGATGGGAGAAATCCATGAGGGCGCGGAGGCGCTTTTCCGCCTCCCGACTCATGCGGGCCTCATTCGAGATCAAGAGGTAGGCATAGGCGTCCTCCTTGCCCCGGCCGACCCTGCCCCGGAGCTGATAGATCTGGGCCAATCCGAAGTGATCGATTTCATTAATGATGATCGTATTGACCGAGGGGATATCCAAGCCCGACTCGATGATCGTCGTGCAGACCAGGACATCAATCTCCTTTCGAAGGAACCGGAACATCGTGTCCTCAAGTTCTTTTCCTTTCATTTGACCGTGAGCGACGGCGAACCTCGCCTTGGGGACCAGCTGAATGAGCCTTTGGGCCATGTGCTCAATGGTTTGAACCCGGTTATGCACAAAAAAGACCTGACCTCCCCGTTCCAGTTCAAATTCTATAGCATGGACAATGGTTGCTTCATCGTAGGGAGACAGATAACTCTGAATAGCCAGACGGTCTTCAGGGGGCGTTTCTATGATGCTCAGATCCCTGATGCCCATCAGAGAAAGGTGAAGGGTCCTGGGAATGGGCGTGGCCGTGAGGGCCAGGACATCTACCAGGGCCCGGTATTTCTTCAGCCCCTCTTTTTGCTTGACGCCGAAACGCTGTTCCTCGTCGACAATCAGAAGGCCAAGGTCTTTGAAGGCCACGTCCTTCTGGAGAAGTCGGTGGGTCCCGATGAGGATATCCACCTTCCCTGATCTGGCCGTCGCGAGAATCTCCTTTTGTTCGGCCCTGG
>CAYNYM010000263.1:0-5438 GCA_964401325.1 uncultured Desulfobacteraceae bacterium
CTATGCCCACCTCCTGGAGCTGGTCATTAAGCATGAACAGCAGGTCGACAGCTTCTTAAACGCAAGACTTGCCGACATCCGCTATCTGTCAATAATCTTCGGATACGAGAAACTGAGCGATGAGGCCTTTCTGCGCGAAAAACTTAGAACCCTTCAAAATGAATACGGACCCGTCTTTGTGGACCTTGGCGTCATCACATCCAAGGGAAGGCAGGTGTCCTATGCCGGCCCCTTTAAACTCGGAAAGGCATCCTATACGGATGCGGAATGGTTTCAAAGGGCCATGATCAACGAATATGTGATCAGTGACGTCTTCCTTGGCCTCCGTGGGCTTCCCCATTTCATTGTTGCGGTAAAAAACCAGCAAGGATATGACCCCTGGTTTCTCAGGGCCACCATCGATTTTGTTGCTTTCAATAACCTCGTGAAGAGTATCAGGCTCGGGACCTCAGGATTCGCGTTCATCCTCAACAAGGACGGCAAATTTCAAACCCCTCCCATGATGAATATCAGCGCCGAAGAAGGCTGTTATGGCGGGTTTTTCAGTTGCGATGAAAACTTCACCCAGGAAACAAATATCGAAGAGCGTCCTGACGATGCCGGTAAAAAAAGCATCTATGTGACTGCCCTGCTCAAGGAGAGAGAGTGGGTCCTGGTCTATAAGCAGGAGACGGCGGATGCCTTCTCAGACTTATTGCGAGCGGAAAGGATCTCCTTGATCATTTTCATCTTGGGCGGCATTGGAATTGTCACCATGTCCATTTTGCTTTCCATCCGAATGGTCAGCCGGATCGTCACGTCCGATAGCGAAAAAGAGATGATGAACAAACAGGTCATTGAAACCGGGAAACTGGCCTCTGTCGGTGAACTGGCCGCAGGGGTCGCCCACGAGATCAACAACCCTGTCGCCATCATGGTGGAAGAGGCAGGCTGGATTGAGGATTTGATGTCCGAGGACAATTTTTCGGCCAACGGCGACCTAGAGGAAATCAAGCGGGCACTCAAACAAATCAATGTACAGGGAAAACGCTGCAAGGATATCACTCAAAAGCTGTTGAGCTTTGCCAGGGGTTCCGATTCCAAGATTCGGAATCTCCAACTCAACAACATTATTGAAGAGGTCTACAATCTATCCGCACAAAGGGCCAAATACGCCAATATCGAGATCCATAAAACCCTTCAGAAAGATCTTCCGGAGATTCCCGCCTCCGAAACCGAGATGCACCAGGTCTTTCTCAATCTGGTCAATAATGCCCTTTACGCAATGGAAAAATCCGGCGGCTTCATCGATGTGACCACATACGTCAAATACGGAGATATCGTGATCGAAGTGGCGGATACCGGTCCGGGAATCTCGGCAGCCGTCCTGGAAAGAATTTTCGACCCCTTTTTCACCACAAAGCCTGTGGGGCACGGGACCGGTTTGGGACTCTCCATTTGTTATGGTATTATAAAAAAAATGGGTGGACAGATCGAGGTGGAAAGCGAAGTCGGAAAGGGCACCACCTTTCGCATCCAACTCCCCGTTCCGGCCCCAAAGCCTGAAGTGATGGCAACCTGAAATCGTTAGGGATATTTTTGCAATTGGTGTTCCAATCTGCTGAAATAACATACTTTGATTTCAACGCCATTTTGAGGCGTTCATCGGATCACAACAACTAAGGAGGACTTTCCATGTCTTTGGCAACGATATTGCTCGTGGATGACGAAGTTCCTTTTGTGGAAACCATGACCAAACGATTGACCAGGCGTAATCTTGAAGTCTTTCAAGCTTTCAGCGGCCCGGAGGCCCTTGAAAAACTCGCAGAAAATGCGAATATCGAGGTGGTCATTCTTGATGTCAAGATGCCGGGCATGGATGGCAACGAAACGCTGAAACTGATGAAGATGAAATTCGCGCTGGTGGAAGTGATCATGCTGACCGGGCATGCGACGGTGGAGTCAGGCATTGAAGGCATGAAACAGGGGGCCTTTGACTATCTGGTAAAACCGTGTGATCTCGACCTTCTCATATCCAAGGTGAAAGAGGCCGCTGCCAAAAAGCGGCAGCACGAAGAAAAGATTCTGCAGGCCCGCATCAAAGAAATCACCGTCAGACGGGCCTGATGGGGGCGGGTATGTCTGAGGAAAGCAAAAACTCTGCGCCCATCAATCTCCTCCTGATCGATGACGAGCAGGAGTTCGTAAATGTCCTTGCAAAAAGACTGGCTAAGCGCAATATCCTGACAACCAAGGCCTATAGTGGAAAGGAGGGAATTCATGCGCTGAGGGACCGGCACTTCGACGTGGCGGTTCTGGACTTGAAAATGGGGGATATCGACGGGATCGAGGTGCTCAAAATCCTGAAAATCATGGATCCGCGGATGCCTGTCATCATGCTGACCGGACACGGTTCCCAAGAGGCTGCCCACAATGGACTGGAGGCAGGGGCATTCGATTACCTGACCAAGCCCTATGATCTCCCAGAACTGGTCAAAAAAATTTTTAGCGCAGTAAGGGAACAGGCGCAATCCTGGCGATAAGGAAAAAAAAGATAGATCCAATCACTTCAATCCAGGATGCGTCAAGAATTTTTCGCGGTAATCTCAATGGGTAAATATCCGGGACCGGTCCCCAGATCAAGCATCATCCCCCCTTTCAGGTGAGTCAGGATCTCCTGTGCAATCAGGGGATAATAGGTCTTGACGACCATCCCTGTTACCTTCACATACAAGGAGACAAAAGGCCCTGGGATCCTTTCGGCAAAAATTCTTTGCTTCACCTTTGCCTGCCCCTGCCACCTCCTCGTCCCGGCCCCATACCGCGGCCTTTGCCTCTCCCCATGCCTCTGCCTCCGGGCATACCCGCTCCTCTGCCGGCTCCCCCTTTTCCGTTTCCCCGGCCCTGCCCCCTGTAAAGGTCTTCGCCGGGCGGTCTCCTGCCGGTTTCCGGATCCTTGGCTGCCCGTGCCACCTCACCAACCAGACTTCGGACGGCTTGGGAAAGCCGTAACCATGCGTTCAAGACCAAACAGGTGCCCGTCTCAAAAGCGGCTTCCGTCTTTCCTCCCGACCGGTTTTCATTTTGGGATGGGTGAGTTTTGGCCCCCTGTCCCGAAGCCTTTTCCCCGTACCCTTGACGGGGCACCGCCAGTCCCGGTTTCCGGGCCTCCTTTGAGACCAGATAGGTCTCCAGGGTTTCATAGGCGAGATTGATTTCCTGTAGCTTTTTTTCCGCCCTCTCCCTCAGCCTTGGACTTTCGTTAAAACGATCCGGATGCCACACATTGACCAGATCCTTATAGGCCTGTTTGGCCTCATCCATGGTGACCTGATGATTCACCTCGAGAATTTCAAGGCTCTTACGGATGTCCATCAATTCTCTCTCTCGGGCAATGCAATCCTGCGTTTTTCAGGGTCGCTCTGCCGCCGATAAAATATGGCCGTGTGTCCAATCATCCCCACCACCTCGGAACCGGTCTCACTCTCAAGCACCCCCGCTATTTCGCTCTTCTGATCCTTTTCTTTGAAATCAATAAACTTCACTTTTATCAGCTCATGCCGATCAAGGGCCTCTTCAGTGGACAGGTGTATCGCCGGGGTCAGTCCCTTCTGACCGATAAAGACGACGGGCTTCATGCTGTGAGCAAGCCCTCTCAGGTATTTTTTTTGAAAACCTTTCAATTTTTCCATGATCTTCCTTTTTGTTACAGTTCAGGGTGCGGCTCCACGCCCAACATCTCTTGTCGCCGGACGGGTGTAAGATATCCCCTTCAAAAGGCCGCCGGTCAATGCCTTCCATTTCTTGGGTCGGAATTCAAGGGCACCGTGGGATCCCTTTCCATCTTCCCCTTCAGATCAGATCGAACCCCTCAGAGGAAAACGCATCAAGGACTTGCCTTGAATCCAAAATATGTGCAAATCCGTAGGCCAAATTTTTGAGAGAGGCCAGATGAAGTTCCTCGTTTACGGTGGCTGTGGCGTCCGACACGAAAAAAACGCGGTAGTCCCGCACAAAGGCATCTCGGGCGGTGGTCTCACAGCAGCAGTTGGACATCACTCCCGTGATGAGGACCTCATCGATTCCTCCGGATCTGAGGATATCATTCAGCTTTGTTCCTGCAAAGGCACTGTAGCGGTTCTTATCCAGCACGACCTCTCCATCCAGGGGTGACAGTGCCCTTACAAGGTGCCATTCATCGGATCCGTAGCTGATGTAATCTCCCCACCATTGAGAAAGCATCCCGCCATCCCGTTCGATGTTGACATGGCCATGTCTCGTAAAAATGATCTTCACCCCCCTCAGACGGCACGCCTCGACAATGGAAAGGATATGATGAAGAATGCGCGAGGCAATTTGAAAAAAATACTGCTGCATGTCAATGACGAGAAGGGCGCATCGCTCGGGATCGGGCCGGGCCTTACGAATGTTGTAAGCACTTATCTTTTTAAGATAGTCCTGACTCATGGTCTCATCAAGTTCCAATTTTCGTAACTGTCCAGTGTTCTCAAAGGCATTGGGCCATGGATGGGTCATGATCGAGGACGGATGCAAATGCACCCGTGCCCCCACAAGAATGAGCTTCGGGCACTCAAAAAGCAATCAGATCATCATCCACGCCCTCTCCTTGAATGTCAACAACAAGGGGGATATTTTTCAATGGTTCCCTTGTTTTCAACGGGCCTCTTCCCTTGACACGAGCCAATGATTCGCCTATGGTCCCGGTATTCTTGTCGTCTTTTCTTCCCAAAGGGAAATCTTATTCCGCACCCGCCGGCTAAATATAGAGATCATGCGATCCTCTCCACATAATAAAAGACTGAGCCTCTTGCTTTGCGCCGTTCTTCACGGACTGAACCACGCCCTGCAGCTTCTCCTGCCCCCCCTTTACCTGGCCATCAGGGATGATCTTGGTCTATCGGGTCTCAGCCGGGTCATGCTCCTGGGCACCGTCTATTTCGTGACCTATGCCGCCAGCGGCATCCCTTACGGTTTTCTGAGCGACAGATTCAACAAGAAAACCATCCTGGTGCTCGGCACACTGATCAATAGCCTGGCCTTTCTGATCGCAGCCTCCACCCATTCATATCCGGTCTTTGTCACGGCCATGATATTGGGGGGGATCGGCGGAGGAAGCTACCACCCGGTAGCAAACGCACTCATTGCGAATCTCTTCAGGGGCGCAATCGGGCGTGCTTACGGCCTTATAGGCGTGGGGGCGAGTCTGGGCCTTTTTCTGGGACCCTCTGCCAGCGGATATCTCGGTCAGGCCTTCGGGTGGAGGACGAGCTGCATTGTCTTTGCCCTTTTCGGCTGCATGGTGGCCGTCGCCTTTGGGCTCATCATGCCACGAGAGGAGCCCGAACCCTCTTCGGAAGATTGCGTCACCCTACCGGTCAGGTCGTTCCTGGTGGCCCTGCTGCCCGTGATCCTGGTGTTCGGCATGCGGGATTTCTGCC
>CAYNYM010000264.1:0-5429 GCA_964401325.1 uncultured Desulfobacteraceae bacterium
TCATCCTGAAAAGTGGTTACAGCTGCGTCTTTCCGGAACCGCTTCGGTCCATACCGGCGATAAGACGGCTGAATCAGAATGGAAAAAGGTGCGCCTGACCCATCGAATCAACTACTGCGCCGACATCCCGCCGGGTTCGCCCACGGAAAAACCGACCTCAGGTCTGCCGGGTTTTCTCCGCGATAAGGCACCCAAACTGCTTGACCATCCGGAGGCCCGCAAAAATTTTGCCGTTATTGTCTGCCGATTCGATCACATGGACTGGCTGCTGTTGAAATTGACCGGTCACATCCGGGCCAAATTTCATTGGGAGGATCATCGCCTAGACGCATCCTGGGTCACCCCCTGACGAATGCAGGCGCGGAAGATGTCGAAATTGTCGGAGGGACACGTTCCATTACAGCTGATACCGATTTACGTTTGTGTCATTTTTTCGGGTTATCTAATGGCTACTGGTTACGCGCTCAAGTCGCCCATGATACTGAAGGCGGCAGAGATGTCTCTAGTCCCATCACTAAAAAAAAATCAAACCCTGGTCAGAGTATGCGGCCCAACACAGCGCTGAACACTGACTGGAGCTGGCCTGCCGCTCTGCCCCGGCAACTCGACTCAACGTTCGATATGATTTGAACCGCCTACCGCCACACCGCGCATTCGCGTGAACCCGTGCCTTACGCCTCCTTGCAGGACATGGCCTCCTCGATATCCCTCTCGGTAATGCCCAGGAGGTGAAGCACCTGACCCATGCGGGTTTTTCCCAGCGAGGCGCTCGCGGCGCGATCGAGACGTTTCCTGGCATTGTATGCGATCCCCAGACCGGCCTGGCCGAGCATCAGGGCATCATTGGCCCCGTCGCCCAGGACCACGATCTGGTCCATGGGGATGCCCAGGTCGCAGGAGACCCGGCTGACAATCATGGCCTTTTGACCGGCGTCGACGATCTTTCCGATGACCCTGCCCGTAAGGATGCCGTCTTTGATCTCCAGTTGATTGGCGTAAGCGAAATCGAAGCCCATTTTTTTCTTGAGATGATCTGAAAAAAAATCAAACCCACCGGTCACGACGCCGAGCCTGTATCCCAACCATTTTAGCGTGGTGGCCAGCTCTTCAACGCCCTCGGAAAGGGGCAAGGCGTCCCGAATATCACGTAAATGTGACAGGGACAGGCCCTTCAAAAGGGCCACACGTTGTATCAGTGATTCTTCAAAGTCAAAATCACCTCGCATCGCCTTTTCGGTAATCCTGGCAACCTCTCTTTCAACGCCTCCCCGACGGGCCATTTCATCGATAATCTCCATATCCACCAGGGTACTATCCATATCAAAGAAAACCAGACGCTTATTCTTGCGGTAGGCCTCCATCTTTTGAAGGGCCATGTCGACATCCAACTCGCGACTTTTTCGCATGAGCCTTTCCTTCATGCGACCCGGACTGGAAACGTTACGCACGTCGATGATCAACTCCATGGCGCGGCCACCGTGATGGGTCGAGGTCGAGATCCTTGTGATATTGACACTTTCTTCCTCCAATATCTTCGATATTTCCGCAAGGGCCGAAGTATTCCCGAAATGGGTGAGCACAAAAAGGCTTCGCGGATGCAGTGTTCGGATCTCGTCCGGCAAAAAAGGGCTGAAATGAAGGGTCAGTTCCAATGTACTCGCCTCGTAGAGAAGATCTTTGATCAAATTGTCCTGGCCTCCGGGTGACCGGGTGAGATCCAGGAGAAAATACAAACCTAATTGCTTTTG
Organism: uncultured Desulfobacteraceae bacterium; assembly: GCA_964401325.1. GTDB lineage: Bacteria > Desulfobacterota > DSM-4660 > Desulfatiglandales > HGW-15 > CAYNYM01. The sequence continues at coordinate 1,749 of CAYNYM010000264.1, forward strand.
AAGGGATGATTGCTCGATTTCCAGAATTTCCGCTTGATGTTCAATCAGAACACGGGTAAGAGATGCGGTGATTCCGGGCCGGTCGGGGCCTGAGATGGTTACCATCAGGTGATTTGTCTCTTCCGCCATCAGAGCACCTCCTTCAGGGGGGCCGGTTAGTGGTAGCTGAAACTTCCGTTACTGTTCAGGTTGTTTAGGCTGTAGGCTAAAGGCTATTCGTTTCCGAACCCTTCGCTATCCGCGCATTGATCGAAGCAGGGCGCCCAAAACCTTCTCGGCTTCCACAATACATTTCTTCTTTGGGAAATGGTTGCTCGATATGTGATCACGCATATTCCCTTCCTGCGGTACCTCACGGCCTAAATGCCTACAGCCTATCTAGCTGAGTAGTTACAAACCTCCACCTCTGGTGGAGGTCCTGTTTAACTTTTATCGTACCGGGGGACAACAACAAAACAAAATTCGAAGCACGAAATGCTAAATACTAACAAATTTAAAAAGGTGGAACATTTGCAATTTTACAATACGCAGGGCTACCCAGGGGGATGAAAGGATTATAGAAAAGTGTATCACAGGTTTTGCCGTTTAGGCATGAAAACCACTTTAATTGGATTTTTGAAACCGGCGGGCTTGTTGCATGGCATGAAGATACGATCGGATCTTGGTTAGTGATTCAAGGGTTGCTCTGTGATGCCGAATTCAACAAACAGGAAGTCTCCCAGGTATCGAGATCTCAGCAATGGTATATGAATTTGCATGTGAATTTAGATTCTTGTATTGAAAGCCTTTCGTAAATGCGATAGAGTCTTATTCGTCTCGTATAGCCTGCTTCCTGACCATGAGATAAATCCTCATGCGATGCCCCTTTCAGCCATGAGAGAATGCTTCTTCGGCGTTATGGGCTCGGATATCCGATGGGGTGGTCGTCCCGTTTTTGTGGCCACGACCACGCTCTACTTCAAGGGAATCTTTCAACCAAAACCCATATCCCTTTTAAAAAAGCTCTTCGCCCGGCTCTTCCGTCCCCTGAGTTCAAGAAACGTTATGAAGACCAAACGATTTGTTAGCTGACCCCTCTTTGGATTTCGGAAAGGAGAAAGGACGTGTATCGAGCGCAACTCAGATGGCAGCCTGTGGCTTTTCTTTTGCTTTTGGCCCTGACCTGGGGAGCGAATATGGCCTTGGTGAAGATCGGGGCGCGGGAAATTTCACCTCTCTTCATGGCCGGTGTGCGTTCCCTGGTGGCCGCCTTTTGCCTCTACATCTGGATGAAGGCAAAAGGCATTGTCCTGTTTCCTGCGAGGGCGATTCTTATTCACGGGATCGTAATCGGGCTTATGTTCGGAACGGAGTTTGGTCTTATTTATGTAGGACTCCAATATACCACGGCATCCAGGACCTATATCCTTCTTTACTCCGCTCCTTTTTTTGTCGCCCTGGGGGCGCATCTCTTTTTGCGGGGCGATAGGCTCAATGTCTGGAAGGTTATCGGCCTCGTCATCGCCTTCTGCGGGGTTACGATCCTTTTCCTGCGGGGGGCAATGGGTGCCATTACCCTCGGTGCCCTGACCGGTGACGCCATGGCGCTGCTGGCAGGCGCCATATGGGGAGCCACGACGGTCTATGTGAAAAAATTTCTCGCTTACCGGACCGTTCCTTTGCAGACCCTCTTCTATCAGGTCTGCTTTTCGGGCCCTCCCCTGCTTATTGCAGGTCTCATCCTGGAAGACCCCGTGGTGTCCGGGTTTTCCATGATAACCGCCTTCTCGGTCTTCTACCAGTGTATTATCGTGGCCTTTCTCAGTTACCTGTTGTGGTTTGAGTTGATCCACCGCTACCCGGTAAGCCTCCTCCATGCCTTTTCCTTTTTTACCCCCGTTTTCGGGGTCTTCCTGAGTGGTGCCCTGATTCTGGGTGAGCTCATGAACATGAAACTCATGGTGGCTCTGGGATTGGTGAGCCTGGGAACGGTTCTGGTGAACCATCGGCCCAGGGCCGAGGCGCCCTCAATTCGCCGGTAAACCTGTAACGGTTGTCCGAACCGCTTGCAAAGTTAACCAACGGAGCTGGACTGCAACAATTAACAGAGGAGGAGAGCGTTATTCTCAGGTCTACTACAATGGTCATACATGTTTTCTGGAAAATGATTCCCTGGATGGAAGCAATGCATATTACGCCAATTCCGGCGCAGATCTTAAAATGTATGGGGTGAGTCTTGAGTGTGAGAGTTATCCTTTCAATACTCCTCTTACCATTCTCAATGATTCCATATTGAATAACGGCGGTTCGCTTACCTCAAACACCACCCTCACGGTGATGGGCTATAACGTCAGCGTAAATTTGACGAGGGGTTTTATCTTCTTGGAATTTCAAGGCCCACGCACCATAGGATGAGTGGAGCAATGGGGTGATGGAATAAAATTTACGGATAAAAGACCCGGCGAACACACGACCTGAATCCATCTTGAGTCCATCGTCATAAGACATCCACGCGATCCCATGTCATGTCCGTTTCTTCCCTCCTTCGCCTGATCAACAAAGGCTTCATCCGAATCGGATTTCGATTTTTATAAGGCCTTGACAGGTTCTCTTGTGCCTGCTATTGGTTGGACCAATTTCACTATTCCCCTATTGGACCAACCAATAAAAGGAAATGGGAACATCATGAAAAAACCGGACAACGTTTGCGTTTCCGGGCATCGGCACCAGGTAATCGTCGAGAAAATCCAGGCATTGATTCGCGACGATGACCTGAAACCGGGGGATCGCCTCCCTTCAGAGCGCACCTTGGCCGCAAGCTTCCGGGTTTCACGCAATTCGGTGCGAGAGGCAATTCGTGCTCTGATCGAAAAGGGCGTTTTGGTCAACCGCCGCGGGGACGGCACTTATATGGCCGCCAGCCGCACAAACATTCTGATGGATGAATTGTCTGAAGCGGTCCAACACAGGCACCGGCGTCTGAAGGAAATATTTCAGTTTCGCCGCCTGCTTGAACCGGAGATTGCCGCCTGCGCCGCTGAGCACCTCAAGATTGAAGATCTCGATTTTCTCAAGCTCACCGTTTTTGAGCAGGAACGGCGCATACTGGCCGGCGAGGACGACTGCGAACAGGATCGCGCCTTCCACCTGCGCCTGGCCCGGGCTACAGGCAACCGAGTCGTCGAAGAGGTGATCCATGTCATTGAGGCCATTGTCGGTGAAAGCAGGTCCCGGCCCATGAAAAACCCCGGCCGCCAGCGTGCCTCGGTGGGGGCACACATTCGCATCATCGACGCCTTGGAACGCGGTGATGCCGCTGCGGCCCGTCAAATGATGCTCAATCATCTGACGGAGATAGAACGGGTAGTGCTGGCCTTGAAAAACGAATAAACACCCCCCGGGCAGAAATATCAAACATAGGGCAAAAAAAATGGTTTCAATCTTGGCAATGTATTCTGTAGTCGGCGCAGTGGCCGGCATCCTTGCCGGCCTTCTGGGTATCGGCGGGGGTCTGGTCATCGTCCCCATGCTGGTCTTTTGTCTGACCCGCCAGGGCATTTCCGGTCAGATGATCATGCACTTGGCCTTGGGCACTTCCATGGCCAGTATCATGTTTACGGCCGTATCGAGTTTCTGGTCTCATCACCGCCGGGGCGCGGTAAAATGGATCGTGGTTCGACGCATCGTTCTGGGCATTTTTGT
>CAYNYM010000265.1:0-5422 GCA_964401325.1 uncultured Desulfobacteraceae bacterium
TCTCAGGCACCCTCTGGACACGATGAACCCCGCTTTCATGCTTCAGGCGGCTGTAGACTCTGTCTCCCTCTATAAGCAAGGTGACTTCCTTGAGGCCGCCTATCCCCGTTACATTCTGCCCGAGGACCTCTGTTTTCCATTTTCGTAATTCAGCATACCGCACGTACATTCTGAAAAGTTCCTGAGCGAATAAACCGGCCTCCTCTCCGCCGGTTCCGGCCCTGATCTCCAGAAGTATGTTCTTCTCATCATTCGGGTCCTTGGGCAAGAGGAGAATCTTAAGCTCCTGCTCCAACTCGGCCGATTTCGATTTGAGGGTATGGATCTCCTCCCCGGCCAATGCCCTGATTTCCGGATCGATGTCATCCTTGAACTGCTCGTTGACCACAATCTCTTCCCGGACCCTGCGCAATTCGCGAAACGTTCTCACGATCGGAGAAAGCCGCCCGTGTTCCTTCACCAACTGCTGATACCGTCTCTGATCCCTGATGATTTCCGGGCGGGCCAACTCGTTTTCGAGTTCCAGATACCGCTCCTCGATCTCTTCAACCTTTCCAAACATCCATATAACCTTTCATTTTTCGTTTGCTCTGTTCTATGCAGCCCACCGCGTAACAGGGTTCTTGTTTGAAGCCTTTGTCAAGACTGGCGGGCCGTTCTGATATCATCCCGCTCCGAGGCGACCCTGACCTTTTTCAAGGCCATTGCTTCTACACCCTCAAAAAACTGCGAAGATCCCCTCGCCTTCGGGAAGACAGCACATTTTTGCAGGGCAATTAAAGGATGATAGCAGGGGGAAGGGTATCCCCTGAAAGACTGGGTAGGAAATCTCTGAATGGCTAAGTTCCACCGGGCTTTCTATTCAAATCTGCGAAGGCCCTGCTGTTTTGCAGGGCCTCTCGAATAACGCCAACATGGTGTCTTTCCGGTTGCAGCAAGTTCCAACCTATTGCCTTGGCAACAAAATAAACCGGGAAACAGGCCCTCTCCCGGCAGGATATCCAAAGAAAAATGGGAGCACGTCTTGCAAACCATCAGGAAACAGAAGCTACTAGGCTTTCTCCGCCTTCTTCTTCTCGAACTGGGCGTATTTATTCCTAAATCTCTCCACCCGGCCTGCCGAGTCCACCAGTTTTTGTTTACCGGTAAAAAAAGGATGACACTTTGAACAGATTTCCACCTTGATTTCTTTCAGCGTCGATCCGGTCTCGAAATCGTTTCCGCAGGCGCAGTGCACAACGGCCTTATGGTATTCGGGATGAATATCTTTTTTCATTCTTAACCTCGATTTTTTATTGGCTCATTGATGCCAGAAAACTTTTATTATCTTTCGTTCCTCTCACTTTGTCCAGCAAAAATTCCATACTGTCCACAGGGGTCAAAGGGGCAAGGAGTTTACGGAGTATCCAAATACGGTTCAAGTCTTCCTTTTCAACCAACAATTCTTCTTTTCTGGTCCCTGAACGATTGATATCAATGGAGGGAAAGACCCGCCTGTCCGTAAGTTTTCGGTCCAGATGGATTTCCATGTTGCCGGTGCCTTTGAATTCCTCGAAAATCACTTCATCCATGCGGCTCCCCGTGTCAACCAGGGCGGTGGCGATAATGGTCAGACTGCCACCCTCTTCGACATTTCTGGCCGCACCGAAAAAGCGTTTCGGTTTATGCAGCGCGTTGGAATCAAGCCCCCCTGACAGGATCTTTCCGCTCGGAGGAACTGTGGCGTTGTAGGCTCTCGCCAGGCGCGTGATACTATCCAGCAGAATCAGGACGTCCCGTTTGTGTTCAACGAGTCGTTTTGCCTTTTCAATAACCATTTCCGCAACCTGAACGTGTCTTTGCTGGGGTTCATCAAAGGTTGAACTGATCACTTCGGCATCCACATTTCGCTGCATATCGGTGACTTCTTCGGGCCGTTCATCAATAAGCAGGACGATCTTGTGTATGTCCTTGTGATTCGCGGACACACTGTTCGCGATATTCTGGAGGAGCATGGTCTTTCCGGTTCGAGGCGGTGCAACGATGAGACCCCGCTGACCTTTGCCAACGGGGGTCATCATGTCCATGACCCTGGCGGAGTAATTTTCAATGTCGGTCTCAAGGACGACACGGCTGTCGGGGTAAAGTGGGGTAAGGTTATCGAAAAGGATCTTTTCTCTTGATATTTCGGGATCTTCATGGTTAACCTGTTCGACCTTTAGAAGGGCGAAATACCTTTCCGTATCTTTGGGAGGTCTGATCTGACCTGATACGGTATCCCCTGTTCTCAAATTGAACCGTCGAATCTGAGAAGGCGAGATATAGATATCATCCGGACCGGGCAGATAATTGGAGTCTCCGGCTCGGAGAAATCCAAACCCATCCGGCAAGATCTCCAAAACACCCTCCCCGTAGATGAGGCCGTTTTGCTCGGAATGGGCCTGAAGCAAGGCAAAGACCAGCTCCTGCTTAGGCATCCCCGTGGCCCCCTCGATATCAAAATCCTTTGCCATGTGGGTCAGTTCGTTGATCTTCATTTTTTTTAGTTCAACAAGATGCATGATGATTCTCCATTCCGTCGTAATTGGCGGTCTTCCGGGAAAGTCCTGCGATCCGGAACCCTAGCTTCAAGCGGATAATGCTCAATGTTTCTTAAGAACTCACGTTGACAGATTCCCCCTTGGTCTTCGTCCCAGAGGGTGGACAGGCTCTGTGAACCCTGCTCGCCAATCCGCCCCTTCCGGGCGACCCGTTCGGCAGAAGTGTTAAGAAAGGGTGAAATCCTCGGCGAAGACGAAAGACCTGCGACCCCGACCCCTTGAACATATCTTCATCTAAAAGCCGCGTCTCTTCTAACCAACAGAGCCCCAATCCCACGGCCTCGAGCGGGTCACCGTCGCTGCCCCCGACTCGAACCCGGTTCTGGCACACTCGACGCGCTGGGAAAAAAATTTTAGCAGATTCTCCTGATACATCATAGGGAGGTTACTGGGCCGGTCTATCAAACCCTTTTATGTAAGATTTTGGAGATACCGCAGCAGATTACCTGTGAAGTCAATATTGATATTCGGCTATGCCGAACCCTCGATAAGGCAGGAATACAATTTATTATATAAATATAGAAAACAATAGATCATTTTGTCAAGTTTTTTTATTGATTTCCGGATTTTTCATCCTCATTTTCTTCGGTATTATGCCTGTAATCCGAAGGGTTGCCGAATATTCCCCTTCATGACAACCCGTCCACTCCTGAGACGCTCACATCAAAGACATTGCCCAGGATGGACACCATGTCTTGCATATCAGCCGGCAAGGGTGCTCGAAATTCCAGGTATTTTCCTGAATCCGGGTGGACGAAGCCCAACATCCCGGCATGCAGCATATGCCGCACCGGGCGCACGATCCGTCCCTGTTCCTGACAAACGGTTCTGGTCCTTCTCTCCTGCTTTCGTCCATAGACCGTATCCCCCACAATGGGGTGTCCCACGTGCGCCAGATGAACCCTGATCTGATGGGTCCTCCCCGTCTTTGGAGATACGGCGAGCAGGGAGTAACAGGTGCCGAATGTCCTGATACTTTTCCAGAAGGTGAGAGCCTTTTTTCCGCCGGATGTCACCACCGACATCTCTTTTCTCCTCCTGGGGTGCCTGCCGATAAACGACTCTATTCTTCCATTGGCCTCTTTGGGTGCGCCGTGTATCAGGGCCGTATATTTCTTGGTGACATGTCTGGTTGCAAATTGGCCGGACAACCAATGGTGGACCCGATCATTTTTGGCGACCACAATGAGCCCTGAGGTGTCTTTATCCAGCCGATGCACGATTCCCGGTCTCAAGACCCCGCCGATACCTGACAAATCCCCGCAGTGTTTGAGAAGCCCGTGAACAAGGGTACCGGAATAATGCCCGGGGGCCGGGTGGACCACCAGACCGGGGGGTTTGTTCAGGACGAGAAGGGATGAATCTTCGTAAATAATCCCAAAGTCAATGGTTTCCGGTTCAAGTCGGGTAGGACGGGCAGGAGGAACACGGACACAGATTTGATCTCCGAATTTTAATCGGTAGCTTGCCTTCGAGGCATGGTCATTGACTTCGACCAGTCCGGCCTTAATGAGTTCTTGTATCCTTGATCTGGTTAGCTCTTGCGTCCGGGAGGAAAGAAAGATGTCGAGACGCCCGTCTGCATCCTTCTCTTCTATGAGAAAGGAATAAATCTGATCTGATTCATACTCCACATTAATATAAAGGAAAAGCCGTTATGCAAAGATTGAGTCCAGATCCTTTTCGATCTGCTCTTCCTCGACTTTTTTTGCGAGGGAGATTTCCTTGACCAAGAGGTTCCTTGCGGTGTCGAGCATCTTTCGCTCACCAAAGGACAGTTCCTTTTCCACCTTCAACATCAAGAGATCCCGATACACTTCAGCGACCTCAAATACAGATCCTGTCTTGATTTTCTCCATGTACTCCCTGTATCGACGGTTCCAGGTCTGATTGTCAATGGCTATATCACGCTTTTTGAGGATTGAATAAAGCTTTGGAACCTCACTCAGGCCAATGATTTCCCGCAATCCGACACTGTCGACATTCTGGGTGGGGATCATAATGATCATGTCGTTTTCAAGGATTCGCATCACATAGAAATCCTGACAGCAACCCGAGATTTCCTGGGTCTCAATCCTTTCGATAATGCCCACTCCGTGGGCAGGGTAAACAGCCAAGTCACCTATCTTAAACATCTATAACTCCCGGAAAATGCTTTAAGCTCCTTAAGTCCTCATCAAGAAAAATTTCCATCCGGACTCCCGACAAGGGAAGTCCGGATGGATCAAAGAGCCCTTTATCTAATCTAAGTCTTATTTAACGCAAAAACAAGCCCAGTGCAGGTAGTATGGGTGCAAGGACAAGGGAAACCACGGACATCAACTTGATCAAGATATTCATGGCAGGTCCGGAAGTATCCTTAAAAGGATCACCCACGGTGTCACCCACGACAGCGGCCTTGTGATTGTCAGAGCCTTTCCCTCCCACATTGCCTTCTTCGATATATTTCTTGGCGTTGTCCCATGCACCACCGCCGTTGGACATGAAAAGCGCAAGGAATGCGCCCATGACCGTGGCGCCCAGAAGCATGCCCCCCAGGGTTTCAGGGCCCAGGAGGAATCCTACGGCCACAGGGGTGAGAATCGCAACCAACCCGGGAGCCACCATCTCTTTGAGGGCGGAATTCGTGGCAATGGAGACACAGGTCTTGGAATCGGGCTTTACGCCTTCCTTGCCTTCAAGAAGACCGGGGATTTCCCGGAACTGTCGCCGAATTTCCTCCACGATGCTGAATGCCGCCTTGCCGACGGAGGTCATGGTCAATGCCGCACAGACCATGGGAACGATTCCACCGATGAAGACGCCTATGACGACCATGGGATTTTTGATATCGATCACTTTGA
>CAYNYM010000266.1:0-5420 GCA_964401325.1 uncultured Desulfobacteraceae bacterium
GGTCCACATTCGTGGTGGATTTGGCACCACCCTTTGCTGCATAAACCGAGACGCTCCCGGTATAGGAAAAGAGGTTCAATAAAGTCCGTCCACGGGCCGCTTCTTGGATCATTTTTCGGGTCAACCGATGATCGAGAAACAGTCCCGTATCCAAATAATCGGTAAAATTTACCAGGAACCGGCACCCCCCCTCGGATATCTGATGAAACTTCTGTTCCGAGGCCTGTTTTTCATATTGAAAGACGCCCCTTTGTTGTCTGCGGACCTTGAAGAAAATGTGTTCGGGTGGAAGATCGAGCACCAAGGGGAGCGCATCCAGCAGGGCCTTCAGACGCTTTTTCGCCTTTTTCGGATCAACGGTTTGGGGGGCCTCGTATTCCTGTACATGGACCCATTGCTCGTAGACATCAACGGCCACGGCAAACTCCGGCAGATCCTGATCGTATAAACGGTAGGCGGTGATAGATTCTCTTTTCAGCCACGGTTTCAGCCGCCTGGCGTTTTTCCTGATCCGGTTGGCAAAGGGTTCTGCAAGGGAGGTAATCCGGGGAGTAATCCCGGGCCCGGATGTGGATTTAAACGAATCATGTTCCCTTTGAATAAACCATTTGGGGTCAATATCAAACAGTAAAAATTCGCAGGGAATGGCACCGTTGAGAAAAGAGCGTTTCGCCCTGGCCCGTATCCCCATCGCCTTTCCCAGGTCCGGATTTCCCGTCAGCATTCCTGCCTTCCACCCCTGAAAACGGGTCTTCAATTGCCGGCCCAGCGCTGAATAGAGATCCTTGAGTTCCCTTAGCTCACCCATCCGCTTCCCGTAGGGCGGATTGACGATGACCAGCCCCGGTGTTTTTTGCATCTGTTGCGTTGGGAAACAATCCGCCAATTCCCGTTTTTCAATGTGGAGCAACCCGGCCATGCCAGCCTTTTCCACATTTCGAATCGCAGCAGTGACGGCACCTGCGTCCGCATCATAACCGATGATGGGAGGAAGTCGGCTGAATCCCTCTTGCTCTCTTTCCTCAGCTTCGTCAATCAAGGCATCCCAGGTTTGGGTCGAATGTTGATTCCACTTTAAAAAGCCGAAATAGTCCCGAAGGAGCCCCGGCGCGGCGTCCGCCGCCATGAATGCCGCCTCGATGAGAAAGGTCCCCGAACCGCACATCGGGTCGATCAAGCCGCCGCCGGACTCAGCCTTTTCCCTCCAACCGGCCTTCATCAAAAGGGCGGCCGCCAAATTCTCCTTCAGAGGCGCCAACACACTATTGGTCCTGTATCCGCGTCTATGCAGGCTCTCGCCGGACAAATCGATACTCACCCGCGCCTGATCCTTCATTACGAATACATTGATCCGAATATCGGGTGTGCGGAGATCTATCGACGGCCGGGATTGCGTCTTGTCCCGGAAATAATCCACAATCCCGTCTTTGGCCTTCAAGGCCCCATATTTGGTGTGGGTGATATTCGATTTAATGGAATGAAAATCAACTGCAATGGTTCCCGCCTTGTTGCAGTGCTCCTCCCAGGAGATGCCTCGAATGCCCTCATAGAGTTGGTCCGGTGTCTCAGCCCGAAACCGGGCGATCGGGAAGAGGACCCGGTTGGCGATTCGCGACCACAAGCAGACCCGATAGGCCAGCTCAAGAGTGCCTTCAAACGAGGCCCCTGCGCGGGTCTCCTTCACATTGTCGGCCCCTAAAGACTGCAGTTCCTCAACAAGGATGGACTCCATCCGGATTGGTACGGTTGCAAAAAATGAATAGAATCGATTCATAGGTTTCTACCGTTGTCAACGTTCCTCCGCCCTCAAAGCAGGTACGGACGCCCCCGCTCAAATTTCTTGATTGAGATTCGTTTTGCATGAGCATCCGGTGGCCCGGATACCCTCTCCTGCCCGCAGCGCAGTATAGGATATACGTCTCGGTCTTGTCCAACTCCCCGAGAGACGTTCGCGTAACCCGGAGGTCGGGTCGCAAGATCCACATCCCATGAAATTTAGCTCTCCGGTCGAATCCCGGGGGAAAGACTCAATTTATCACACCCTTTCTCATAAGTCTCATTGCTTCGAAAATCTTTTACTGAGGCACGGGCAGCTATTCCAGAATCGATACAAATCCATTGTGTGCCAGAAAGACACATACTTGAAGGAGCTTGTGCGTTATATTCACCTCGATCCCCTGCGTGCCGGTGTCATTCCGAGGGGTGAAGAATTGAAAAGATACCCCTATTGCGGGCACAGTGCCGCGATGGGCAGGAAAAATAGGCCATGACAGGATGTGGAATATGTTCTGAGATGTTTTGGGCGGTGAAGGAACTGGGCCTGTCGCTCAGAGATTTGGCCGGACGATTGGCTCTCAGCCCTCCACCAGTGGGTTGCTGCGTCGAAAGGGGAGAAATCATCGCCAGAGACAACGGCTACAGCCTGATCGAGTAGTTTTTTAATTATTTACCAGCGTCCCCCTTTATGGTAAAGGAGGATTCCGACTCAAGGAACGCCTTCGAAGGGCAAATGCCAATTGCCCCGTACGCGGCGCAAGGTGGAGGATCGAAAAGACGTTACATCTTTACGAAAGGGTGTACCTGCCGTCCCCCAAATGTCGCGCAAGACTGGTCTCTCTGATGTAGACCGTCTCATGCAAGGCGCCGAAAAAGGTGTTGTTCCAAGAGGGAAATAAGGCCTCCCACACCGTCTGTGATTGACACTCGTAATATTCATTGTGGTGGACGGAGGCACTCATTTTCGGGAAGATATGGTGTATGAAATCTTCAAGGGTTTATCACAGGTTGCCTCTTCGTTATCGAATGTCTTTCCGGACACAAATTGCCTTAATCCCAGCCGCTATCACCTCCTGTTTCCTCTCCTGAAAGGAAATCTTTCGCAACTTATACCCGCGTTGAACGCCACTCATACCTAGCGATACCATTGACCTCACCATTGTCCTGCGCCATTCCTTCAAGGCAATTACAGGGCGATCCTAAACGAAATTTCAAAAAATTTGAAAGGAGGATAGAGCATGCCCGAAATCACGATCAATACAGATGTTTGCAAGAAAGACGGCCTTTGCGCGATGACGTGCATGCGCGGCATTTTCCAGCAACAAGAAAAGAACACAATCCCGAAGATCGTTGGCCCTGAGTATTGCTACAGTTGCGGACAGTGCGTGGCCATTTGCCCTAATGGCGCCATATCACATAGCGACTACCCGCAGGGCACCGTGAACCCCATCCGGTCCGATTATGTTCCCACCTATGATCAGGTGCTGGAGCTTATTCGCAGTCGGCGATCAAAGCGCCTATTCAAAGAAACGACCGTTGAAAAGGACGAGATCGAAAAGGTGCTGGAAGCCGCCCGATTCGCCCCCAGCGGACACAACGAACAAACGACCGAGTTTGTCATTATCCAGGACAAAGAAATCATCCATGAAATTGGAACATTGACCGCAGAGGGGATTGGGAAACTGGCGCAATACACCCGGAACCCGATCGGCAGGATGATGATGCGCCGTGCCCTTGGACGACGCGGAGCCGCCTACGTTGCCGGGCTTGCGCCGGAGTTTGAAGGTCTTGTCTCCATGTTCAACACTGGGACCGATTGGATCCTTCGCCAGGCGCCCGTTCTGGTTCTTTTCTGCGCTGATAGTGCAGGGGATTTTTTTGCGAGAGTCAATGCAAACCTGGCCCTTCACAATGCCGCCCTGGCAGCGGAGACTCTCGGGCTCGGCTGCTTTTATGCGGGCTTTGTCGTTTTAGCCGCTGACCGTGATAACGGCATCGCAAGGCTGGTCTCCCTGCCGGAGACGCACAAGATCTATGGCGCGCTTGCCATGGGATACCCACGGCTCAAATTCAAGAATTGGCCGGAACGAAATCCCTTAAAGGCAAGATGGGTAGAAGCTGAATAACGGTTGCACAGGCCCAACCTTAGCGTGTCAGAGACGGGCACTAGAAACGGATTGTCGCGGCAATGTGGCCCCGTGAACCCCTCCCACTCTTTTCCGTCACCCGCTGCCGCCATCCATAGTCAAATTTCAGGCTGAAGTTGCGACCCACAACGTATTGCAACCCGACGCCAATGCTCTGCAGGATGGTTTGCCGTTTTTCTCCGGGCAAGAGATCCACATTTCGGGAAACCCCGTAGTCATGGAAGAGATAGAGCTGCAGACGGTCGTTGCCGCCCTCCAAATCAAGCCACCGGCTGGGCATAAGAGGCGGTGCGCGCAGCTCCTGCGTGAGGATGTATCCCTGATCCCCATAGGTATCCCCTTCCACGTACCCCCGAATGGAAGAGGAACCGCCGAATTGCAGCTGTTCACTTCCCAATAGGTTGCCGTCGGCGATCTGGGCGTGGCCGAGAAGATAGAGGGAGAAGGCGTGCGGCAGATAGTGGGTGCGAGTGAGATCAAAGGCGGCATAGGCATACCGGGCCTCGGCATAGGCCCGGCTGATGGCAAAGGGCTCGTCCTTGTTGGTGGAGCTCAAATTTCCCGGACTGTAAGTGCCCCGGACGGAAAAGGAGGTCATGCCCCAGGCATCGGGCAGGCTGCCGTTGTACTGGAGACTCCACTGGAAGATGCTGGTCTTGTTGTCCGTGACCGGGGTGCTCGAAAACTCCAGGTTGTTGTCGCTCCTCTTGAAATCAAAAAACGTGGAGACGCTGTGGGCGTATCGTCCCTTGTTCGACAGCGGCGCCTCATAGCGCAGGCTCACCTGCGATGATTTTCCCTTCTGCGACAGGGGCGCTTCCATCCTGCTTCTGGTATGAGCGGCACTGCCCGAGAGGCTCAGAAAATGACGCCAGGGCAGCGGAATAAGATAGGACCCGCTGTGGCCGATGTAGTCTTCCAGGTCGGTGTTCGTAGTGAGCTGGTAGTTTAGCTGGTGGCCCAGCCCGAAGGCATTGCCCCAGTTGAAGCCCGTCTCGAGGTGGTGTTCGCCGGTAAGACTGGTCCCGTGGTTATTAAAGCCCGCATACACCCTGAGTGGAAAGCGTTCCCTGACCCGGAAAACGAGATCCGTGGCACCGACGGTGCTTTGCCCGGGCTTCAGAAAAAAGTTTCCCGCCCGGAAGGGATTGCGGTTGATCCAATCGGCATCCCCCTCCATAACGGATTTGTGGAGGGGCTCGCCGACCTTGAGGCGAAGCATGGATCGGTAGAGGTCTTCGGAAAAATAATGGACTCCTTCCATATCGATCTTGCCGACAACTCCTTCGATGACGAGTATCTGCACAACTCCGTCAGTGATGTCCTGCTCGGGCAGGGTAATGCTGACAAAGGGAAGGTCCTGTTCTATATAAAAGAGATAAAGGCTCGATACCAGCCGATTGAGCGAGGCCATGGACACAGGCTGCCCGATAAACGGATCAAGTACCTTTCGGGCATCATCACTGTGGAGCATGGGAACCTGGCTCGCGTCGATGC
>CAYNYM010000267.1:0-5419 GCA_964401325.1 uncultured Desulfobacteraceae bacterium
TTTGGGCCTGATTGTCAGAGAAGGCAGGCTTGAAAAAATATTGAGGAAAGTCAAAAAGGCCGAACCGGACGTCCTCGTATCAACGGGTGATCTCGTAGACGGGCAGATCAATGATCTGTCGCGAATGGTGGATATGTTCCAAAGGATCCAGCCAAGATTTGGAAAATTTGCCGTCACGGGAAACCATGAATACTACGCCGGAATCCAACGCTCCCTGGCCTTTACGCGGGGGGCCGGGTTCACGGTTCTCAGGGGAAAGGCCGTCGAGGTCCCGGGACTCGGCCATATTGCCGGGGTGGATGACCCTGCCGGGAAAAGGTTTGGTCTCGATGCTCGAGTCTCGGAAGAGGACCTCCTCTCGGGACTTCCGACGGAACGCTTTATCCTGCTCTTGAAGCACAGGCCTCTTGTGAGCCCAGGATCGCCCGGGCTGTTTGATCTGCAGCTTTCAGGGCATGCCCACAAGGGGCAAATCTTCCCCTTCAGCCTCATTATCAAGATGCTCTATCCCCTTGACGCGGGATTGCTGAGCCTTGAAAATGGGGCGCACCTTTACGTGAGCAGGGGCGCAGGCACCTGGGGGCCGCCCATGCGGTTCCTCGCACCCCCGGAAGTTACCGTCATCGATCTCGTCCATACAGGGTCCGACTGAGGGGATCGGAATACACTCAGGCCTTTTTTTGGAGGGAAACCGATTGGATTGGCAGGCCTCGATTTACTTGCGGGAAAAAAGTTTGTCCTGGCATTGTTGGCAGATGGCCGAGACCTCATATTCTATCTTTGCTGGCAGGGTCCGGAAAGCATTGGCCGGCTTGTTGCACAAGACGCAGGTCCCTGTGGCCTTTGCCGCGGCGAGATTTTCCTGATAACGGACATCTGAAAAAAATTCCGATAGCTTTTCCAGGTAGTGCTCGTCCATAAATGATACCCTGGCACAAAGTAGTTTCCAATTCGGAAATGATTGATTTCCTGCAAGCGCTTGATCGGGGATGGGAAAGAAGGTGCCTGTGGCTTCTGCCCCATCGTGTGCCCTGCTGGAGGGAATTTTGTTCAATGCCCTTACTTCCATGTATCGGCACTGCGGCATTCGGACTTTACGCCAAAGCTGCAAGATTGGGAATTAATTGAGAGTCGAATGTAAGAGAAAAACAGGACCGAACCGATCCTCAAGAGCAGCCTCAGGTGAGGCTCGTACATGAAGGCATCTCGGGAGCCCCTTCGGTTGCTGATGTTTTGTCATTGGAACGGTTTCTCCATCGCCCCCGAGTCATGCGCGCGAGACGTTTCCTGAGAATCAGGGTAACCGGTCTTGCGGAGAGGAACAGAAGCAGGGCCACGCCCGCCCATTTCGCCCATACCGGGATGAATTCTCCGGCCTCCCCGGCCATGGCCTGAGCCGAGAGACCAAGGGAGGCATACACATGGTCGAGGGCCATCCCGGAAATCACGGCCGAAAGAGCGATGGCCGTGAGATATATGGCCGTGGCACGTCTACCCAGTGTTCCGAAAAGCACGGTCAATGAGGTGATGTTGGTCGCGGGGCCGACCAGCAGAAAGACGAGGGCTGTGCCGGGACTGACCCCCTTTAGAATAAGGGCGGCGGCAATGGGTGTGGAGGCCGTCGCGCAGACATACAAGGGGATCCCCGCGGCCAGCACGATCAACATGGAGGGGAGGCCCCCTCCAAGATGGCGCACCAGAATTTCGTTTGAAACAAGGGAGGTGATCAGCCCGGCCAGGATCAGGCCGAGGAGGAACCAGGCGGCCATGTCCCCCCAGACCTCCGTCAGCGCATACCTCAGGCCTGCAAATACCTTTTCGACAAAGGTGTGGTGCCTTCTATGCTCACCCGGGGCGCAATCCCGACCGTCGCAGCAGGCATCCACGGGGCAACTCCGATCCGGAGAAACGGTGAGGTGCCCCTCCTCGGGGCCCAGGACGTTCTCCGTGATCCCTGCGAGGGCGGACGTCAAAAAGGCGACCAGGGGTCTGGCCAGGGTCATGAGGGGATCCATGAGGGCGTAAGTAATGGCGATGGAATCCACGCCCGATTCGGGTGTCGAGATGAGAAAGGCGGTGGTCGCGCCCCGGTTGGCGCCCTGTTTTCTGATGGATACGGCGGCCGGCAGGACGCCGCAGGAGCAAAGGGGGATGGGAATGCCCATGAAGGCGGCCTTGAAAACGGATTTGAATCGGCCATGTCCCAAGTGCCTGGCTACCGAATTGGGACTCAGGAAGATTTTGAGGAGGCCACTGACCCCTAAACCGAATAAAATGTAAATCGAAGATTCCAGCAAAAGGCGCCAACTCTCCACCAGGACAATTCCTGTCATGTGCAACATATTAAACCCTCCAATTTTTTACTCACGGACATGCGTGATGCCGATATCAAGGAGGTCGGAAATGTGAGCATCATCAAGGGTGTAATATAAAACCTGCCCGTCGCGGCGATTCCTGACCAGGGCCATGTCCTTCAAGCGACGAAGCTGGTGGGAGACGGCTGATTCACTCAGGCCGAGAAAGGCACTGAGGTCGCACACGCACATTTCACCCCCCAACAGGGCCATAAGAATCTTGAGGCGGGTAGGGTCACCAAGGACCTTGTAGGTCCGGGCAAGAAGATGGAGTTCCCGCTCCGGGAGCATGCCCTCACGGGCAGCAGTAACACGTTTCAGGTGTACGACACGAATCTTGCATCCCTCTTCTTCGACAAAGGTCGCCCTTCCGGCAGGCATGATCAACTCCTCTTATTTCAATAGGGAAGACCTGGTCCTGTGGTCCAGGTCTATTTATATGTGAACATATGTTCAAGTATAAGTGTAATCGCATGAGGGGTCAAGGATTTTCTGCAATTGTCGCATGATATGCCAATTGGGCGGAGGATTTGGACTTGTGCAGGGGGGGGTTGAAAATTCCGCCCGATTTTGAAATGATGCATCTCACATCCTGGGAAACCGTTGATTCTCGGGGTTTTCTGAAGAGGGAAAAATACCCTCTTATCAAAAAGGAGACTGATCATGCTCTGCAAATTACTGAGACGACTGGGTCTCGCCATGACCTGCGGACTTCTCTCGGTTTTTTCGATCCTGGGCTCGATCCTTCTTTATTTGATCCTGTCTTCTTGGCTGGAACTCTTTTCCGTTGCGGGTATCCTTATAGCGGCCATCATTCCCGCGATCCTAGCACCCCTGCTTGCCTGTTACCTGTTGAGAATCGTCTTGAAGCTGGAAATCACCGAAACGGACCTGCGAAACAGCGAGGAGCGCTTCAGGAGCCTCTATGAAAACGCCACAATAGGCCTTTACCGTACAACTCCGGACGGCCTTGTCCTTCTTGCCAATCCGGCCCTGGTGGAAATGCTCGGTTACGCGTCTTTTGAAGAACTCGCATGTCGCAATCTTGAAAAAGAAGGGTTCGATCCGGACCATTCCCGGGGTGAGTTCAAGGATCTGGTAGAAAAAGACGGCGTGGTAAGAGGCCTGGAGACAATCTGGCGGAGAAAGGACGGTTCTCTCATCACGGTGCGGGAAAGCGCCAGGGCCATAAGGACGGAGGAGGGCAGGACCCTGTATTATGAGGGAACCGTTGAAGACATCACCGGGCACCGGAAGGCCATTGACGCACTGAGACACAGGGTGGAACTGGAAAGACTGGTCCATGGGCTCTCGGCCCTCTTCATCAACCCAACCGCAGGGGAGCCGGACAGGCTGATCGAGGACGGTTTGAAATTGGTCGGTGACTTTTCAGAGGCCGACAGGAGCTATGTCTTTGTGCTGGACCACGAAAAGGGGCGCATGTCCAATTCCCATGAATGGTGTCGAAAGGGTGTCGCGCCCCAGTTGGGCAATTTGCAGGATGTGCCCATTCCGGATTTTCCATGGTGGATGGGCCGGATGGAAAAGGGGGAAACCATCTTTATCCCCCACGTGGAAGGGCTCCCGGAAGAGGCTGCGGCTGAAAAAAATATCCTGATGTCCCAGGGCATCAAAGCCCTTATCACCGTGCCCATGGCCTATGAAGGGAGGCTGGTCGGTTTTCTGGGTATCGATTATGTGACAACGCAGAAAGAATGGGAAAAGGAAGATGCCGCATTGCTCCGGACCGCGGGCGATATTTTTGTCAACGCCATGGAGCGAAAAAGGGCAGAAGACGCCCTCGAAAGAGAAAAGACCCTCCTTGAAAAACTCTTTGACAATCCCTATGAGGCCATTGCCATGGGGGATGTCCATGGGCGTTGTGTCCGGATCAATCAAACCTTCACCCGCCTGTTCGGCTACAGGCCGGATGAGGTCGTCGGCCGGGATATCGATGAGTTGATAACTCCACCGGAGCTGCGCGAACATGCGAATGCCATGAGGAGGCGGGCTGAAAAGGGAGAAAAAGTCCAGTATGAAACGCGGCGCAGACGCAAGGACGGAACCCTCTTCGATCTGGTGATTACCCTGGCCCCGATTTTCCTGGCCGATCAGTTGTTTGGGGCCTACGCCATGTGGCGGGACATTACGGAAAGGAAACAGGCCGAAGAGGAGAAAAAAGTCTTGGAGGGACAACTTCTCAGGGCCCAGAAGATGGAGGCCATCGGGACGCTTGCCGGTGGGGTGGCCCATGATCTCAATAATATATTGTCCGGCATTGTCAGTTATCCTGAACTGCTCTTGATGGACCTTCCCCATGGCAGTCCCTTGAGAAAACCCATCCTGGGGATTCAGAAATCCGGCGAGAGGGCTGCCGGGATCGTTCAGGACCTGCTGACCCTTGCCAGGAGAGGTGTTGCCGTAACCGAAGTGGTGAATCTCAACCAAATCGTCCGGGATTACCTGAAGAGTCCCGAATATGAGAGGCTGCAGGGGGGCTATGAGGGGATCGATATGGTTGCCGATCTTGAACCGGATCTGCTGAACATACTTGGTTCCGCCGTTCACCTGTCGAAGTCGCTGATGAACCTGACGACCAATGCGGCAGAAGCCATGCCCGGAGGCGGGACGATTCGTATCTCCACCAAAAACCGCTATGTCGACCGCCCGATCGGAGGATACGATAGCGTGGAGGAGGGTGATTATGTGCTCCTCAGTGTTTCCGACAGGGGGATCGGCATTTCACTCATGGATCTCGAGAGGATATTCGAACCCTTTTATACAAAGAAAGTCATGGGGAGGAGCGGCACCGGTTTGGGCATGGCCGTGGTCTGGGGAACCGTGAAGGACCACAGGGGATATATCGATATTCAGAGCTCTCAGGGAAAGGGCTCGACATTCACCCTCTATTTCCCCGTCACCCGGCGGGAATCGCCCACAAATGAGTCCCCACTGCCCATCAAGAGTTTCGAGGGCAGGGGAGAGTCCATCCTGATCGTGGATGACGTGGAAGAGCAGAGGGAGATTGCATCAAGGATCCTGGGTAAGCTGAATTACGCCGTAAC
>CAYNYM010000268.1:0-5399 GCA_964401325.1 uncultured Desulfobacteraceae bacterium
GTTCGGAAACTAATAGCCTTTAGCCTACAGCCTAAACAACCTGAACAGTTACAAATCGAGAAGCGATTCTATTAATTGAAATATTGAAGAGCGTCCCACTCTTCATGATCTGAAGGGGATATTTGTTCTCGTATCAACCGATTTTTCATATTTCGGAAAAAAACAAAGAAACTACCTGTTGAATTTTCAGAAATCATAGCTTCCCGTGGACACAAACGATTTAAATACGATGATGAAGCTATTAAAAAGGAAAGAGGAACTTTTAGAAGCCGCCCACATTATTCCAGACGTGGAGCCGGACGGGGAGCCCATCGTAAAGAACGGCATTTCCCTCTGCAAATTCCATCATGCGGCCTTTGACCGATTATTGCAGGGTGTCCGACCGGATTACGTGATCGAGGTTCGGGAGGATATCCCTAGTAGGACGAACATGAACATAAATTTGAGTTGTTCAAAATACTGGTGAGAGCGAACCGCATAGGTCTCTCCCGGTGAACATTTTTTCTTCCGGAAAGGGTAAATGCCCGTGTATAAGTGAACACCCGAGTAAATATGGGTAATGGACTGTCGTTCCTTCAATTGAAGCTGAAAGGAGGCGAAACTATGGCGGTAAATCCGGTCATTTTTGTTCATGGAATTCAGGGGGCCTGGTTAAAAGACGAATACCCGGTCGATTACGACAAGGCAGTAGTATGGACCGGGATTCTAAAGAAGGATTTTGACTCCATACACTTGCATTCTCTGGACGAAACGGTTGACGCCCAAGTGTCTCGACTTATTTGGCCCCACCAGGCGGTGCCGTTCATCTATGAAAACATCGTTGACGAAATCCGCAATGAAATGGATTATCAGCCCTATGCCTATGTCTTCACTTACGACTGGCGCAAGGATAATCGGCTCGCAGCCGGTGCCCTTTCGGAATTCATCGATCGGGTACTCCATATCGCCGGGATCCACGAGAACGCTGCCGGGCGGCCTGTTCCTCGACAGGTGGTTCTGATCGGACACAGTATGGGCGGGCTGGTTATCAAATGGTGCGCCCTGAAGATCACAAGGCCGGGAAAGATTGCCAAGATCATCACCATCGCGACCCCTTTTCGCGGAAGCCTCAAGGCCGTTGAAGCCCTGCTTCCCGGCGCACGAAATCTGTTTGGAATGGAGCACAAGAAATCCATGAGGCACGCGGCTCGGACTCTGCCCGGAATCTATCAGCTTCTTCCCTCCTGGCCGGGCGCCGTGGTGGATTCCGCCTCTGGAGATCCCATGGATCCTTTTGATGTGGCATCCTGGCAAAAAAACCTGGTCCTCAACCTGGCCCGGACATACTCTCCGGAGTTCTTCCCTAAAAAGCTCAAAGATGCTCTAGCCTTTTCGAAGGTTGTCAGTGCCCCCTGGCCGAAAAATTTGCAGTCAAAGGCCTACTATGCCTATGGGATCGGGAGCGAGACCTGGCGGCAGGTGAAAGTCGACCGGAAGCGAGATAATTTCTTCATGTTCAAGGATGCCGTATCCGACGACAAGGGGGATGGAACCGTTCACAGCCTTTCAAGCCTTCAGAGCGAAGTGCGCACAGGCATCCGGACCCGTGTCGACAAGAGGCATCCTGTCCGGGATGTGTTTGTCGGACAGCACGCCAACATGCCGAACCATACGGAATTACAGGACTGGATACTCGCTTTGCTCAAGGTGAATGCGTATCCCGAGGCGGCCTTTGAATCTCCCTACTGAAGATGGGTGCGTCCATGGGGAAATAAAAAAGTTGAATGAGACTATCGATGGTTTAATGGCTTCCCCATGCCTGCTTTTTACCGAAAACGGCCTTGAGCCGAAATCGGCAATTGGATAAGGTGGTCCTGGTGGAATGAAATCCTGTCTTCAATGGCGTTTGATGGGTGAAAAGGATTTGTCGAATTTCACTTGAATGGGGGTTGGCATTGATTGACGAATCTAACAGCGACTACTCTTCCATGGACAGGCCTGAAGTCCTGACAGGGCTTTTCCATCCGCGGCCGGAATACAGGTCGATAGAAAAATCTGCAAACGCCATCGAAGTATCGATTCCGGTGGAAGGCGATATCGTGGTGGGCGGACGTTTCCACGTGACGAAGAGATCGGCCCCGAATGTTCTTTTCTTTCATGGAAACGGTGAAATCGTCGCCGATTATGATGACCTGGGGCTGCTTTACACCCGCATGGGGATGAATTTCCTGCCGGTAGACTACAGGGGCTATGGCCGATCGACCGGCAGCCCCACGATCGCCGCCATGATGATGGACTGCCATGCCGTCTTTGAGTTTGTAAAGGACTGGCTGGGCGCAAACGGTTACACCGGCTCCTTTATTGTGATGGGCCGCTCCCTTGGAAGCGCCTCGGCGCTGGAACTGGCAAGCCGCCACAAAGACCGTATGGACGGGTTGATTGTGGAGAGCGGCTTTGCGCACACCGGGCCGCTGCTGTCGCTCCTGGGTGTAAACACGCAGGCGATGGGCTTCAGGGAGGAAAGGGGTTTCCGGAACCTCGAAAAGATCCGAAGCTGGGATAAACCTGCCCTGATTATCCATGCCGAGTTCGACCACATTATTCCCTTTTCAGACGGGCAAGCCCTCTATGAGGCCTGCCCCTCCTCGGACAAGACACTTCTCAAGATCCCCGGTGCAAACCACAATGACATCTTTTCGAAAGGGTTGGATGCCTATATGAACGCAGTCAAAATCATGGGTGACAACAGGCGATAAGCATAAAAACAGGGTGTCGGACCCTTGTTTGTAAATGGTGACCACTCCTGCCGTCCTTGTTACAGGGTTTGAGAAGCGGATACAGACTTTAGCTGTGGATATTACCAAGAGTCAAAGGCGGACTTGACCTTCACCATTGGCCGACATGAAAAACATGCATTAATACTTCTATGGAGGAGGTATTATTGTGGGGGGCCAGCTGGACCATGAAAAAAAATCGCGTGAAGTAACGAAACAGGATCGCGGAGTTGATGCCGGAACTGATGAAGGGTGTGTGTGGCCGGCGTCACCGCCAAAGCCTACCAGGATAGCACACTCAGTTGTAAAGTGAAGCGGCTGATGGCCCTCGCCCTTGCCCTCGGCGTCGGATGCAAAAATTGCATCCTCTCCCAGACCGTGGAGGCCATGGGTTAGGCCCTTTGCCCTTTCTTTCGATTTTACGGTCGCAGCCGCCGTGATATTACATTTGACAATGCGTCCTGCCGTGCTTAAGTTTTGAGCGTAGGCTCAAAAAGTAAACACGGCACACGATCGCAAAGGAGGTGAATCATATGCCTAGAGGAGATGGAAGCGGACCCCAGGGTAGCGGCCCCATGACGGGCCGAAAGGCTGGGCGATGCAATCCCGAAGACCCCGCACAGGACACGGGACAAGGCCGGGGTCAGGGAAGAGGCAGAGGACGCGGACAGGCCCGGGGACCACGGGACGGTCGCGGTCAGGGCATGGGCGGCGGAAACCGCAGGAGATGATCCCGGGGCTTTGGCCGTCTATGGCCGCACTTGATGATTGAAATGGAAGGGGGCTGATCACATTGACGCCCCCTTTTTTTGGGGGGGGGGAGTGGATGTCTCAAAGGAAAAAAGGATCTCAGCGATGGAACGGCGCAAGCCTACCTTTGATACTTCCTGCTTTTTTGGGGATAGTTTGGCGCCATGCCCGGCCCGTTAAAATTCAGCATCCAAGAAA
Organism: uncultured Desulfobacteraceae bacterium; assembly: GCA_964401325.1. Lineage (GTDB taxonomy): Bacteria > Desulfobacterota > DSM-4660 > Desulfatiglandales > HGW-15 > CAYNYM01. The sequence goes on from CAYNYM010000268.1 coordinate 3,702, forward strand.
GACATTCGAAGCATGACATGCTGAAACTGGTAGGGGGGCAATTTGGCATAGAAAAATATATCAAAGTCAGCAGCATTGTCGAAGGAGAAAAATCTAAGATGAAGGCTGACAAGGGTCTTAAAACGCGGTTACAGAATTTAGCTGAAGGTATTGCTAAGAGACAAAGGCAGACTTGGCTACATGACTTATAATTCGGGTGCATGCCCGTTCCGCCTCGCCGTCAGCAGACCGGGATGTGGCTTGAGCGAGGGATCGGGGGCCCCAATGCCTCAAGAGACCTATGGGAGTCTGATGAAGGGCTTCTGCGCATGAGGGAATATATGACGGTTATTTTTGATCTGGATGGAACCATTACGGATCCCGCGGAGGGGATCACGCGTTCGATCAATTACGCACTGGTTCAACTGGGCTTCGAACCGCATCCGGAGGAGGAGCTCCAGAAGTACATCGGCCCCCACTTGAATACAACCTTCTCGGAGCTGACGGGGGGGGCAAAAGAAGACATACTCTTGCGTGCCATCGAATTGTATCTGGAAAGGTACATCCTGATTGGATACCGGGAAAATCGCTTGTACGATGGGATGCGGGAGGTGCTTTATCGGCTCAGTTCGAACGGGTCAAGCCTTTGCATCGCTACTTCCAAGCGGAGAGACCTTGCAGTCTCAGTCCTCAAGTTCTTCGGCCTGGGCGCCTTTTTTGCTCAGGTGCATGGTTGCGGCCTTTACCGCTCAAAGTCAGACTTGCTGCGCGACATCCTCTCAGATGAAACACTTACCGCGAGCCCCATGGTCATGATTGGAGACAGGGACACCGATTTTTTGTCTGCGGCCGCGGTTGGCATGCCAAGCATCGGCGTTTGCTGGGGATATGGGACAGAGGATGAACTCGCTCTTGCAATGGATGTGGTGACAAGACCCTCTGAATTGCCGGAAGCCATTGAAAGGAATGCAAAACCCATGTGACAGGTGTTACCCCACAAAAGGCCTTGTCAAAAAAAAGAACACGACACCGTAGCAAAATAAGTTATGATTGAGTGTTGTGTCTGAGGGTTTAGGTGGTGCACCCTCTGGGTGATTGTTCACAGCAATGACCCAGAGCATTTTGTACAAACAAAATGAAAGGATGCACCACATGAAAAAAGATAATGTAATTGAGCTGAAAAGGCCGGTGAAAGGAGACGTTCGTGCAAAACGTGCAACAAAACATGGGCACGGGATCACATCTTGATTTGTGAATTGTGTTAGGGGGAGAGGGGCTCAAATTTTTGATTTTGACCAAGGACACCCTAGATATTGATCGCAAAGTTCGGCTTGCGGCTTTTAACCGGCTGAACGAACGGGTGCATATCCATGGGGACATTCTGCCCCGTTCGGTTCTTGCGAAAGGCTTTGAATTTGAGAACCAGCGGGTCCCTTTGGTAGCCCCGACAGGAATATTTGACCCCAAGGTCCTTCCTCAAATCCCCCTTTCGATCACGACCACGCCGGAAGGGCCCTATGACGACAGCTTCGGTCCTGACCAATTGCTTCTTTACCGGTATCAGGGAACGGATTCGCAGCACCGCGACAATGCGGGCCTTCGAATGGCCATGTTCAGGAGGGAAACCGATGGAGAAAAGGGGACGATCGTTCCGAGGGGTCATTTGGATTATCGGGATTCTGGGCATCCTTGCCTTGGGTTGTTCAGAAGAAAAACCAG
>CAYNYM010000269.1:0-2758 GCA_964401325.1 uncultured Desulfobacteraceae bacterium
AGGGCCATCGTGTGCGGTGCTGGCTGTATGGGGCGGGAAGGGATGAATAACCCCCCCGCGGCGCACGGAGAGGATGATGCCTCTGATCCGTCCGGTTGCACCCCGGGCGGCCCTTTTCCGATTCAAAGGTTCACCATGAGACACTTGAAATACGCCGGCACACGGCACTGGCGATTTATTTTGGTTTGAAAAACCGGGCCCTCCAAACCCGGATTCACTGCCAAGGGAGACTGAAGGCGTTGGAAGACCTTCTCACAGTTGAAGACCTCCGGGTCCACTTCCCGGTCAAGAAAGGGCTCCTGGGGAAGACCGTGGACCACGTCTATGCGGTGGACGGGGTCTCTTTCGCCCTGGGAAAAGGGGAGACCATCGGCCTGGTCGGAGAGAGCGGGTGCGGCAAGACCACGACCGGGCTTGCCGTTTTGCGGCTGATCGAGCCCACCTCCGGGAAGGTCACCTTTCAGGGAAGGGACGTGTCCGGCGCCGGCAAGGCCGAATTGCGGGCAATAAAGAGGGAGACGCAGATCATTTTTCAGGACCCGTACTCGTCCCTGAATCCCCGCATGACGGTCAATCAGATCATCAAGGACCCCATGGAAATCCATCACGTGTATCCGGGCAAGGAGAGACAGGAGCGGATCGCCTTTCTGCTGGAAAAGGTAGGGCTCTCTCCTGAGCAGGGCCGCCGTTACCCCCATGAATTTTCGGGCGGTCAGCGTCAAAGGATCGGGATCGCACGGGCCCTGGCCCTGAATCCCCGGCTCATTATCGGAGACGAACCGGTTTCGGCGCTCGATGTGTCGATTCAGGCGCAGATCATCAATCTTCTCATCGATCTCCAGACGGAATTCGGGCTCTCCTATATCATCATTGCCCACGATCTGGCGGTGGTGGAGCACATCTGTGATCGCATTGCGGTCATGTACCTGGGAAAAATCGTTGAGTCGGCCCCCTATCAGGATGTGTACAGGGATCCGAAACATCCCTACACAGTGGCCCTGCTTTCGGCCATCCCCGTGCCGGATCCGAAAAAGAAAAAGGAGCGGATCATCCTGAAGGGGGACGTGCCGAGCCCCATTCACCCCCCTCCGGGGTGCCACTTTCATCCCCGCTGCCCGAGGAGGATGGAGAGGTGCGACAGGGAAACGCCTGTATTGAAAGAGGTTGCAAGCGGTCATTTTGCAAGCTGCTTTTTGTATGAATGAGCCTTGGATCTTGTAATTAGAGGCACCGTCTTTCTTTTTCAACACTTTTTTGGAACCACTCAAACGGTAAGGAGGAGATTATGCGAAAGCCAATCTGTCTTTTCTTGATTTGTCTGCTGATGGGGGCCTTGACGGGGGCCGGATCGGCCCTGGCGGCATCATCCATCGTTGTCGCCCAGGATACCCCTCCCAGAATGATGAATCCTCACGGGGACGATTCCGACGCCGGCCTGCAATACATGGCCAATTTCTTTGACGGGCTCCTCCAGCGAAAGGGTGCCGGGGGAAAGCTCGAACCGGCGCTCGCCACCAAGTGGGAGCATCCCGACCTTCTGACCTGGAAGTTCTACCTCCGCAAGGGGGTCGAGTTCCATAACGGCAATCCCTTCACGGCGGCGGATGTGAAATTCACCTTTGAAAGGCTCAGCAATCCGGAGGTCTCCGAATTCCTGAACACCGGAAAAACCATCGAGGCTATCGATATCATCGACGACTACACCGTCAAGATCAAGACCAAGCAACCGATCCCCTGGTTTGCAAACAACATGCACCAGATCTTCATCATGGACAAGGAGTCCACCGAGGCCAGGGATCCGGGGGAAACAATGGTTAAGCCCATCGGGACCGGGGCCTACAAGCTCGAGGAATGGGTGAAGGGGTCCTATGTCCGCATGGTGGCAAACGAGGCGTACTGGGAAGGTGCCCCGTCCCTGAAGAAGGTGGAGATCCGCCCCATCAAAGAATCCTCGACCCGATTCGCCGCACTGGTCTCGGGCCAGGTGGACATTGTGACAGGGATCCCGGTGGAACTCTTCGACAAGGTAAAAGAAAGCCCCAAGCTGGACATCGTAAGCCGGCCGGCCCGTCGATCCATCTTTCTGGCCCTGGGCAACAAGCCGGGTTCCCCCATGGCCGATATTCGCGTCCGAAAGGCCATGTACATGGCCATCAACGAAGATGAGATCATCGAGAAGATCATGAGGGGACACGCCACGCCGGCGGCCCAGATCCCGGATCCGCCCACCATTGGGTATAACGGGGATATCAAACGGCTGCCCTATGACCCCGACATGGCCAAGAAACTCCTCAAGGAGGCGGGCCATGAAAACGGATTTGAGGTCACCCTCACAGGTCCCAACGACCGCTATGTCCAGGATGCCAAGATCGCCGAGGCCGTGGCCCGGTATCTGGCCAAGGTGGGCATCAAGGCCAATCTGGACGTAAAACCGAAATCCATCTTTTTCCCTGAAGTGGCCGAGGGCACGCTGGAGTTCTATCTGATCGGGTGGTTCGACGGCACCTTCGACATGGGCCGGACCTATTTCAAGCTCGCCCACAGCCGGGATATCGAAAAGGGCCACGGTGGCCTGAACGGCGCGGCCTATGGGGATCCTGATATCGACAAACTGCTGGAATCCACGGCGGACATCGTTGTCCCCCTGGAGAGAAAGAAGACCCTGCAGAAGCTGAATGCCATGGCCATGGTAGACAAGATCACCTGGATTCCCCTGCACTATCAGGAAGACCTCTATGCGATTCAGAAGGACAGGGGT
>CAYNYM010000269.1:2858-5371 GCA_964401325.1 uncultured Desulfobacteraceae bacterium
CATGGGGCGAATGACCCCTGGTGAGCTGTTATGGCCACATACATTGCAAGAAGACTGATTCAGGGCTTTATAGTCCTCCTGGCCGTCTCCATGATCTGCTTTCTTATCTTCCGGTACATGGGAGACCCGGTCGTCACCATGGCGGGCAGATACGCGACCTTTGCCGAGCGTGAAGAGGTCCGGCGCATGCTCGGACTGGATCAACCCACCTATGTGCAGTACACCCGGTTCATCTGGAACGCCGCTCACGGCAACTTCGGCAAGTCCTATGTGAGCCGGGTGCCGGCCCTGGGACTTATCCTTGAACGATTTCCCGCGACCTTCGAGCTCGCCACAACGGCCGTGATCATAGCCTTCTGCCTCGGGGTGGCCCTGGGCGTGGTGGTCGCCCAGAAGCCCTATGCCATGCGAAACCGATTGATCATGGCAGGGTCTCTGGGGGGCATTTCCATCCCCACGTTTCTTATGGGGATTCTTCTCATCATGGTCTTTTCCGTCTACCTGGGGCTTCTCCCCCCTTTCGGCCGGGGGGACACGGTCCGGCTGGGCGCGTGGAGAACCGGGTTTCTTACGCTGAACGGCATCACGCACCTGATCCTGCCGGCCGCGACGCTGGCCATGTATCAGCTCGCCGTGCTGTTGAGGCTGACCCGGGCGGGTATGCGGGAGGTGCTCACCGAGGAATACATCAAGACGGCCTGGGCCAAGGGTCTGCCGCCCATGAGGGTGATCTTCAAGCACGCGCTCAGAAACGTCTTGATTCCGGTCGTGACCATTACGGGTCTCCAGTTCGGGGAGATCATCGCCTTTTCCATTGTAACGGAGACGATTTTCCAGTGGCCGGGTATGGGCAATCTGCTGCTCACGTCCATGTATGAATCGGACCGCCCCGTGGTGGTCACTTATATCATGATGGTCTCGGTGATCATCATTACACTGAACATCACCGTGGACATCCTTTACGCCTTGATCAATCCGAAGATTCGCTATGAATAATCGCCTGATCAAATCGAGGATGGTGCACAGCTACCTGCACGACCCATCCGCCATCATCGGGAGCGTCATCCTCCTGGTTTTCATTTCGGCGGCGATCCTGGCGCCCTGGATCACCTCCCAGGACCCCTATGACCTGGAGAAGGTGTCCCTCGAGCATTTTCTGACGCCTCCGGCCTGGATGGAAGGCGGGACGGCCCAGTTTCCCCTGGGGACCGATGATCAGGGCCGGGGGATCCTGAGCACCATCGTCTACGGATGCCGGACATCTCTTATCGTGGGCTTCGGCGTGGTGCTCATCGCGGGCACCTTCGGGGTAATCATGGGGCTGCTGGCAGGATACTACGGGGGTTGGCTGGATGCCGTGACCATGCGCCTTGCAGACACCTTTTTTTCCTTTTCCACCACCCTCATGGCCTTTCTGCTCCTCGGGGTGTTCGGTCCCAAGGGCATCATGATCGTCATCATCGCCATATGCATGGCGGACTGGGTCCGCTATGCCCGGACCATGCGGGGAAGCGTCCTGGAGGTGAAAGAGGAGGCCTACATCATGGCTGCGAAGGCGACGGGTGCAAAAGACATGCGACTCCTCTTAAGGCACCTCCTGCCCAACGCCATCCCGCCCATCTTCGTGGTCGTGGCGGTGGACCTGGCCGTGGTGATCATGCTCGAGGCGACCCTCAGCTTTCTCGGCGTGGGCGTGCCCCTCACCAAACCCTCTCTGGGCATGATGATCGCCATCGGCAAGAATTATATCTACGCGGGCATGTGGTGGATGATCGTCTTTCCCGGTGCGGCCCTCATCCTTCTCGTGGTGGGGATCAACCTCTTTGCCGACTGGCTGAGAGAGGAAATGAATCCCAAGATTGAACGCAAGGCCTGAAAGAGGCATGGTAGGTCCCAAAACAGCGGTACCTTTTCAGGTATGGCCGATCACTGGGTGAGGGTCAAGTCTGCCTTTGACTCTTGGTAATATCTACAGCTTAATTCTGTGTTCGCTTTTCAAGCCCTGAAATAAAGACGGCAGGATGAAAGAGCCGACCCTGCTATTGCAGGGGATATCGCCTGGCGTTATCATTTACATCGCCTTAACTTTTCCCACCAGCCCGTCTTCTCATAAATCGAGATGACAGAGGGCAAGAGTGGTCACGAATCAAGATTTGACCCCATGCTCACAGGTAGCACAGGAAAAAAAGGTTGTCCTGAAAGCGTTCGCTGTTTGGCAGCTCACCGTTCAGCCACGCCCCAATTAACCACATCCTTCCTCCGGGTGAATATGTCTCGAATCTGAATTTTCTGTAAGTCGGGCAATTAAAAGCAGTATAGTCACTTGTAAGCTTGCAGTAACCACATCTAAAGCACCTGTGGATGATGTCCTCATACTTCATCTGATGAACCTCCTAATCTCGTAACTACTCAGCTTGATAGGCTGTAGGCATTTAGGCCGTGAGGTACCACAGGAAGGGATCACATATCGAGCAACCAGGGAATTGCCCAAAGAAGAAATGTATTGTGGAAGC
>CAYNYM010000270.1:0-4469 GCA_964401325.1 uncultured Desulfobacteraceae bacterium
AGTCCTCTTCAGAGATTAGGAATGCCGAGCTCCTTTTCCCAACAATCTGAATCGGTTCATGGGACTCTTTCACTTCATCTACAAGGCTATATAAACGTTTTCTTGCTTCTGTTGCTGTTAAGGTAGGCATACCTAATCTCCTTTACGTACAACATATCGTACGCTATCAGGCAATCGATGTCAAATCATCCACGGCAATCATCCCCGATAGGACCAGGCTATTCCATTAAAATTCAACGACAATCTCACCAATAATAGGCGTTTTGAAGGCTAAAATGGCCATTTTACCAGCAAAAATGACTGGTTAAGCCCTTATAATAGGCAATGAGACGACTTTACCGCTTCCAAGCCGTCTTCTTTCTGATCACCCAATAGCCTTTGAGCGTCTTGCCCCAGTGGAAAGTCAAGCCCAGAAAGTCGAACGTGCCCCTTTGCCGGCATTCTTCGCCGGATCTCGGCCGTCCGAACGAGATCAGTTTCGTCTTTTCCGGGTGAAGCTCAAGCTTGAAGCGGTCAAATCGCCTCGGCAGAACCTTCCTTACTCGCCGTGCATCAGACTCCGGCTCGAAGCCCATGATAAAATCATCGGCCCAGCGGAGCAAAAAGCTGCGGCCCCGCAGCCGTGGCTTAACATCCCGAAGGTACCACTCATCAAGAACGTCATGGAGAAAGATATTGCTCAATACCGGCGATACGACACCGCCCTGCAGTATGCCCATATCCGGATACGTGATTTTGTCTCCCTCCATTACCCCGGCGTGCGGCAGATGGGTCAACGCAGAAGAATTAAAACGGCAGGGCGTTGAGCATGTAATGAGCGATGAGCGGATACTGGTAGATTCACTGTTTTAGAGGACGTGCTCTCCAAGGCCGAGGAATCCTTTGAACGCCGTTACAAAATGAAACGTTTGGACTACGATATGAATCCGAGTGCATTTTTACCAAAGGCAGGTGGCGGGCGAAGGGCCTTTTTTGCTTTTGGACGGTGAAGGGGGGAACTGGGCTTGTTGCGCAGAGATTTGGCCGGACGATTGGGTCTCAGCCCTCCAGCAGTGGGTTTAATTGTTGAAAGGGAAGAAGTCATCGCCAGCGACAACGGCTACAGCCTGATCGAGTAGTTATTTATCAGCGTCCCCTTTTACAGACCTCGTCGGTGTCCCGGACACTTGCCGTATCGCGCCCGGGATTGCTGCCTTCCGCTAAATCCACAGCGTCGGATTTCATCCCGCAGTACAGGGTTATCCTTTCGGTCCGCAACTATACATTTTTCGGGGCTCAATATCCCGCTTTTAGCGGGAGGACCCTTTGCTCAGGTGGAATTTTCACTTTCGGCAATCACCCACTGGGTAACAATATCGAATTTCACCTCCCTATGGAGATTCCCAACGATTCGGGTTTCGCTGGGCGCGAGAACTGACATGTCAGGGATTAGTTAGTTTTCATGTAACTAATCAGCTAGATAGGCTGTAGCCTACAGCCTAAACAACCTGAACAGTTACGTTTTCATCCAGAAATGGCCCTTTTTCGCAATTTCGGCGTCAAACTGCGAGGTTTCTTGTGCGACGTACTGCTCGTACGTCTCCGCGCAACCTCTTGTTTTCCTTGAACTTACAAAAAATACCTCATTTCTGAATTGAAAACTCACCCGTGCCCAAACTCCGTTTACGGATGGGGCCAGTTAACAATAAGTCTACGATATCTTGAAATATTTTGTCATATCGCTTAGCCGAATACGATTTTTCGCTATAGGTTACGTTAGAGGTGTTGTTTTTCCGATTGTTAAATATCGCAACCACCTCCTTTTTAAACCATTTCTTTTTCTTTGTGAGCGGGGATATTGACATATGCTCAGGATAAAATGCCCAGCCTTCCCCTGCGATATCGATTATTGGATATCGGGACCCTTTGTAGATATTATAGGTAGATAGCTGTTTTTCAAAGCCTGATATGGACCTTGCAGCAATCACATATCCATCTATATCGCATATTATGGGAAATTTTGGTTTTCTTAACAAAAAGGATACAGTCACAATTACCCCTTTTTTCCATCCCTAAACGGCAAGCATCACCCGACGCCGGAAACGCATCAGCCCTGTAAACGGTCCATTGTGTATGCCATACTTTAGAATTTAACAGCAGCTTGAGAGGTGCTAATGACCCGAAACGGAATAAGCATCCTACTCAAGGCTGAGGTTCGGCGCAGGCTATTTTAAGCCAGCAAGCGGAGTTTAAGGATGTCTTCCATGCGTTCAAAATGCTTATCAAGTGAATAAATTTCGCAGCGGTTCTGTTTCGCATTTTGGGCAATAATTAGATCCGGGATGCCGATTCCATTTAAACCATTTTTCAAGCATATGGATTGGAACTCAATGATTTGACGCCAATTAATGGATAACGCTAACTTATATATATTATATAATAATTTAACGATTTTTTGTTGATTGCGAACCTTTAAAGACGGGACTAATTCGGATAAGATAAGGTCATTGATCACAATTAAATTTTCATCAATTAGGTAGTCAAGTTTTTCAGCCCTATTCCCACTTCTGAAATATTCAATCCATATTGATGTATCGACTAATACCGACATTGCCGCCCTCTAATGGCGTTCATGTCAATGCCCAAATCTACCTTGCCTTTAAATTCTTTCAACCCGGATATCTTTGATTTTCTGATCAAATCTTCTAAAGCAGTGATTATAACTTTAGTTTTTGTAGTAATTTTAGTAGCTTTCATAGCCTCATCAATTAAGTCTTCAGGTAAATCAAGCGTTGTTCTCATAATTAGCCCCCTTATCGTATGCATAAATTTAGCATTCAATGCATACGCCGTCAAGCTTTTCGCCCAACGTCCGCACTGTGAGGCCGCAAGAGAAACGGGCAGCCACAAGTGCCTCGTTTATTTATAAATTTGGTAAGAACAAAAGCTTCGTCCCTTGCGGTCCTTACCAGTGCGTTGTTATGTGCCCAATTTCAAACTCAAAAATTTCCGTTGACTAAATCAGCTGACAAATTTATTAAAAAGCTACCTCCGAAACAATTCAAACAAGTTGTTGGAACAATACTTGGCCTTCGAGAAAATCCAAAACCTCATGACTCAAAACAGCTGATAGGATATCCAGAATATCAGCGTGTCGATATTGGTGAATATCGGATTATTTATAGAGTCGATACGAGTACTGTTTATATCGCTACAATTGGTAAACGAAATGATGATGAAGTTTACAAGCGATTTAAGCAGAGTAAATCTTAATCCGCTTGCTGTCTCCCTGGCACAAACAATGATTATACAGTCTGTACAAAACTGCAAAGACGGACTGCGCCTTTCTGTATAAACTATCTCACTCTCTCATTATTTTTATAAACTCCATCATTTCAAATGAATACGATTATTTCATCTTTTTGCCGTTCCGGTATATACAGACTGTATAAACCAGGCAAGTAGGCCGTAAAAAGTTCCTCTAAGATTTCCCGCAAAAACAGAAAATACTCCTGTCAACCATGATACGTCAACCAAAAACACTTCATTTAAAATAACAAAATGATATTCGAGCCTATTTCGTGTAAGTGTATTCTGATTTATCTGAAATTTTAAAAGATATGGAGGCCCAAAAATAACACGGGCTTCGGAGAAGTCGCAGGCCGGTGATTGTCTTATGGGTTGAATCCTCTATTTTTTCAATACCATTACAGGAATCCTTTCTGGTTTTTCGTGTTTGTGTGGCCGCCTCAAACACCGGAACGGTCGAATGGCGAAACAACCGGCACGGCTCAGAGGCCCTTGACCCACTTCACATTTTCCTGTCTTGTCTTGCACCCGATTCAAAGGGTCGTCAAAGGTCTTTTTTTCATTCAACATGATCCGCTCCCAAACGTAGTCTTGTCCGGCAATGAAGCCTGGCTATAGGATTTGTTCAGTTGACCCTATGGGCATTTTTGATTTCAGGCATTAAACCATCTTTCCCTTGCCCCCCGCTTTCCCTTTGAATAAGATGGCCTCTCAGAATTTTTTGACAGGATTAACCCCGCTGAAGCGGGGCAGGCAAAAATCAACAGGTTTTTTCGTTTTCGCCTGGCTTTCTTTAAAATCACAAAGGATGAGACATGAGATTCCCCGATCTTCGAGACCGGTTTTTGCGGTATGTGAAAATCGACACCCGATCCGACGAAAATTCAAAGAGCTCTCCCTCGACCCCTGGGCAATGGGATCTTGCCCACGCGCTGGAGGGCGAATTGCGGGACATGGGACTGGATGATGTCACCGTCTCGACCCACGGGTGCGTCTTCGCGACCCTGAAGACCAGCAAACAGGGTGAGATCCCGACCATCGCCCTCATCGCCCATCTCGATACGTCCCCGGACGTTTCCGGATCCCACGTGCATCCCCTGATCCACCTATCCTACGACGGAGGCGACATTGTGCTCTCCCAAAAGGACAATATCCTGCTGCGCTCTTTTGGTTTTTAGATT
>CAYNYM010000270.1:4479-5359 GCA_964401325.1 uncultured Desulfobacteraceae bacterium
GAAGAGCACCCGGCACTAAAAGACATGATCGGGAAGGCCCTGATCACGACCGACGGAAACACGCTTTTGGGAGCGGACGACAAGGCCGGCATCGCCGAGATCATGAGTGCCCTTCATTACCTGGCAACCCACCCGGATGCCCCGAGGCCGAACATCAGGGTTCTTTTCACGCCGGACGAAGAAGTGGGAAGGGGCACGGACAACCTGACAATCGAAGATATCGGGGCGGATTTCGGATACACCGTGGACGGGGGAAAACTGGGAGAGATCGAGGATGAGACCTTTTGTGCGGATACCATTGAAATCCGCATCCGCGGTGTGAACGTTCACCCGGGATACGCAAAGGGCAAGCTGGTGAACGCCTTGAAGATCGCGGCGGAAATCGTCGACACCTTCCCGAAGGACACGCTTTCGCCCGAGACCACGGAGGCAAGAGAAGGATACCTTCACCCGCATGTTCTGTCCGGTTCGGTCGAGGAGGCCGTCCTGAAAATCCTGGCCAGGGATTTTGAGGAAAAGGATCTCAGAAAAAAAGAAGTTTTTGTCAAAGGCATTGTGAATGAGATCTCCGAAAAATACCCGGGTGCCACGATCGATTTCAAGATCATTGAATCCTACCGCAACATGAAGACCGTGCTCGACCGTTACCCGGAGGTAATCGAAAAGGCCGAAACGGCCGCACGGAGCGCCGGTGTTGCGCCTGTGAGGAACCCGATCAGGGGCGGGACCGACGGGGCAAGACTGAGCTTCATGGGGCTCCCGACGCCCAATCTTTTCACAGGAGGACACAACTTCCATTCCAGGTATGAATGGATCGCCCTTCAAGACATGGAGAAGGCCGCGGAGGTCATTGTGCATCTTATGGGCCTGTGGGCCGAAG
>CAYNYM010000271.1:0-5315 GCA_964401325.1 uncultured Desulfobacteraceae bacterium
GGGCTGCCGTAGAAGAGAGGGTGACTCTGAATCCCGGAGAAATTCGATTGATCCCCACAGGATTGATGGTGTCCATCCCTCGGGGGTATGAGGGGCAGATTCGGCCGAGAAGCGGTTTGGCCTTGAAACAGGGCATCGGGATGGTCAATTCGCCCGGCACGATTGATTCGGATTACCGGGGAGAAATCGGGGTGATCATGATAAACTGGGGGCCGAGTCCCTTTATTGTCAATCGTGGAGATCGGATTGCGCAGATGCTGATATCACGGGTATTAAGGGCAGGGCTCCTCGAAGTGGAAGAACTCGATTCCACTGAAAGAGGAGAGGGGGGCTTTGGCCACAGCGGTGTGAAATGAAAGCGGACGATAACGGATAGCTTATGCGGTTTTCTGTCCTGGCCTCAGGCAGCAGCGGAAACGCCTGCTATGTGGAAACGGATCATACAAGAATCATTATTGACGCGGGATTGAGCGGACGGGAGTTGACGCGACGGCTGGAGCACCTTGAGGTCGATCCAACGGCTATTGACGGCCTCGTGATAACCCATGAGCATTCAGACCATATCAAGGGGGCCGGGCCCCTGTCCCGCCGCTTTGATATTCCGGTCTATATCAACGGTCCCACCCTGTATAAAGGTTTGAAAATTCTGGGAAATATCTCCAGGCCCGTTCGCCTCCAAACGGGGCAGAGCATCAATATCCATGATCTTGTGATCGAGACCTTTACAAAGTGCCATGATGCGGCAGACCCCATGGGGCTTGTCCTTGCCTCGAACGGACAGCGACTGGGCATTGTCACGGATCTCGGCCGAAGCACACCGGTTGTAGTAGACCGCATAAAAGACTGCCGGGCCTTGATCCTGGAATTCAATCATGATGAAAGCATGCTTGCCAGGGGACCCTACCCCCTTGAACTCAAACGCCGTATAAAGGGCCCGGACGGCCATCTATCGAATCTTCAGGCCGCTAGACTCCTTGAAAATATTGCACACGATGATTTGAATGTCGTGGTCCTCGCCCATATCAGCGACAAAAACAATGCCCCTGAAAAGGCCCTTGAGGAGGCGCACAGGGCGCTTGAGGCATGCGGGCAACAAGGCACGAGGGTGCTTCTGAGCCATCAGGACAGGGAACTTCCCCTCCTGGACCTGTAGCCCTGCAAAGAGCCAAACCATTACAAATTGCGATATTGGACCTTTCACATCGGACCCGGAAAATCCACCCGGATAAATCCCATAAGCTCGCAGCCCCTTTTCGGGGCGAATCAAAACCTCAACACTGAACCTGTCTGCCGCCTTCGGTGCAACGTGAGACCTAACATCTATGAAGGGACATCGAGAAAAAAAAAGAAAAGAGAGAAGAAAGTCGAAATATCAATGCAGTTGCTGCGGGCGTCTTCAACCCTTTTGTTGGACCTGCCCTTGTGGATTTCAGATCTGTAACACCTGCATGGAGGAAAACCTTTGGGGACTGACCTGCAGTGGGACGCATTGGCAGTGTCCCGATTGCGGATCCATGCGGCCCTTTTAAAAGAATTGATCAAAAATAGCAAGATTTGAAATTCCCGGAGAAAAGAGTTATGCTGTAGGTGTTTAAAAAAATGGACACAGCCCCGGGAAGGGTCTTGCATCATGCACCTGACTTCCATGATATTCGCAAGCGGTATAATGTTTCGAGGAATTGACGGTTCTTCCGAATGCCGGCTTGAGAGGACTTTTCTCAGAATAGCGTATATATGAACCACGACATCACGGAAAAAGCCCACAAGACCATAGCGAATCCTGCGCTTCATGTGGTCTTGTACCAGCCCGAGATTCCTGCCAACACCGGAAACATCGCACGCCTGTGCGGCGCTGCCCAAGTGCGATTGCACCTCATTCATCCCCTGGGATTTCAAGTCGATGACAAGCATTTGAAAAGAGCGGGATTGGACTATTGGCATGAGGTGGATATCCAACACCATAAGGATTTTTCGGCGTTCATCGCAGACAAGGATGGCGAGATGCACGCCAGGATCATCTGCTTCAGCCGCCACGCCGATAAAGACTATACCGAGGCAGGCGTCCATTACGGGGACTATCTGCTTTTCGGTCGAGAAACATCGGGACTGCCTTGTGAATTGCGCAAGGCTTACCAATGCTATCGCATTCCTATTTGGGGGAGAGTCCGCAGTTTGAATCTCTCCTCTTCCGTGGGGATCGTGACCTATCATTTCCTGCATGCGATGGGAAGATTTTGAAGGGCCGGAGTAGGCCTGCATCCACCGTGTATATCATGCCCTGATGGTGGATCAGGAGGAGACCTGGTGGTATAGGCGAAATCTAACCGGTCCGACGCATTTCAGGTTTCTCGAGGTCAAGAAATTATAAAAAGGAGGAAAACTGGTGAGCGAAGAAAACCATGGTATCGAAGAGTTGACCGTCTTTGCAACGGATGTCATCCGTGAGGCGGGAGATAAAGTCTTGTCTTACTTTGGCAGGGGTATGCCCGAGATCAAGTTTGACGAATCTCTGATCACGGAGGCAGAACTTCATCTGAGAGATTTTTTCAAAGATCAACTCTACCGCCATTTCCCGAAGCACCAGGTCTTCAAAAACAGCCGGGAAAATAACGGCTACACCCATGAAAATGAGAGATACCTCTGGATCTTTGACCCCTTGGACGGGGTTGCCAATTTTCAGGCGGGTATCCCCATTTGGGGAATTTCCATGGCGCTCCTTGATAACTTTTGGCCGACATTCGGGGTCTTTTACATGCCTGCGACCGGTGATCTCTTCCATGCACAGGCGGGCGGATCCGCCTATTGGGGTGACAGGAAAGTTCAGGTTTCCTCTCAAGAAGAAATCAACGATGAAAGCCTGCTTCTGACATTCAGTCGATTTCACAATCATTACAAGACATCATTCCCGGGAAAGATACGGGATTTCGGGTGCACCGGGGCACACCTTTGCTATGTGGCCATGGGCCGTGCCGAGGCAGCACTCATTGCCAATGAATCCTTCCAGGATCTGGCCGCAGCGAGGGTTATCGTTGAGGCCGCCGGAGGAAAGATCTTCAAGATGGACGGAAGCGAGTTTTTCTTGAACGAGTATATGGACGGACAGAAAATCGGCGAGCCGCTTCTGGTCCTGCCTTCGGAGACTTTTCCCCAGGTTCGTGCATGTATCCAAGGCGACTACTGAATGAGTGCTGCATAAAAGGACGGTTTTCAGCAAATGCGCGGAAGAAGTTCTCCACTAAGAAGGTCGATGATCCTTGATGTCCCCAATCGTGTTTTCATGACCACCCGACCGGGGTGATCCCGAACAATTTCACCGATGATCTCCGCCTCCCTGCCGTAGGGGTTTGTCCTCATCTTTTCGCGCAACGCCTCGGCATCACGGGAATCGACCACGGCGACGAGTTTTCCCTCATTGGCGATATGCAGAGGATCAAAGCCCATGAGCTCACAGGCGGCAAGAACCGTATCCTTGATGGGCAGTTTTTCTTCCTTGATTATTACGCCCACGCCGGAATTCTCTGCAAACTCGTTAAGCGTGCCGGCGAGGCCACCCCGGGTGGGATCGCGAAGACAATGAAGGTGATGTGTGGCCTCCAGCATCTCTTTGACCAGAGTGTTCAAAGGGGCGCAATCGCTTTCAACCGGGGAGTCGAAGTTGAGGCCCTCCCGCTGACTGAGCAGGGCAATGCCGTGATCTCCAATAGGGCCGCTGAGAATCACCTTATCCCCGATCCGGGCCTGCGAACCGCCAAGGTGCAGATCCGCCGTGACAAGGCCTACCCCGGCCGTGTTGATGAAAAGATGATCCGCCCCTCCCCGGTTGACCACCTTGGTGTCTCCGGTGACGACCGTAACACCTGCCTGGGCGGCCGCCTCCTGGATGGAGCGAAGGATCGTTTCGAGTTGTTCCAGGGAAAAACCCTCCTCAATAATGAGGGACAGACTGAGATACAATGGCTCTGCGCCGGCCATGCAGAGATCGTTCACCGTGCCGCATACGGCCAGTTTCCCGATATCCCCGCCGGGAAAAAAAAGGGGACTGACGACATAGCTGTCGGTCGTAAAGGCCAAGCGCCCGTTGATGTCAAAGACGGCCGAATCGTCCAGCCTGTTAAGAATGGGATTGTCGAGAAAACGAAGGACGGTGTTTTTGACCAGGTCATGGCTCAGTCTTCCACCGCTTCCATGTGCGAGAAGTATCGTGTCATTCATTGGTTTCTCCATACAGGAAATAGGCGGCGCATGTGCCCTCGGACGAGACCATGCAGGGGCCCACAGGAGAGTCAGGCGTGCAGGCCCTGCCGAATAATTTACATTGAAGGGGTGTCTTCACTCCCCGAAGTATATCTCCGCAAATGCATCCTTCCGGCTCTCTGGACGGCGGCAGATCGACAGGGAAGGCCGATTCTGCATCAAAATTTCGATAGGCGGGCCCTACACTGAGTCCACTTTGCGGCAGCTTTCCGATGCCACGCCAGTCGGCCTCGGCAACGGTAAATACCCTTTCCATAAATTTCAGGGCCTGCCTGTTCCCATCGGGTGCAACCCCCCGCTGATAGGCGATCTCCACCCTCGGTTCTTCCCTTTCAATCTGGGCCAGCATCATGTCCACGGCCAGAAGGATGTCCAAAGGCTCGAAACCGGCAACAGCGGAAGCAACACCGTAGTCCCGGGCCACGAATTCATAGGGACGGGAGCCGATAATGGCGCTCACGTGGCCGGGGCAGATGATGCCGTCCAGTCTGATTTCTCCCGAATCAAGCAACGCCCTGATAACGGGCGGGCAGAGCTTGTGGAAGGAGAGAACACGGTAGTTGTCGATTCCTTGTGATTCGGCCTGGACGATGGAAGCCGCAACCGTCGGCGCGGTGGTCTCGAAGCCGATGCCGACAAGGACGACATTCTTGTCAGGATTGGAGCGGGCCAATTGGAGGGCGTCAAGCGCAGAATAGATGACGCGAACGTCGCCTCCTTCGGCCCTCGTGTGTTGGAGACTCGACCGGCTGCCGGGAACCCTGAGCATGTCCCCGAAAGTAGCAAGGATGAGATCCGGTTGTTTTGCGAGCGCGATGGCCTTGTCGATTTCGGTGATCGAAGTGACACAGACCGGACAGCCCGGGCCCGAGATCAGATGCACCTTGGGGTAAAGCAATTGCCTGAGGCCGTGTTTCATGATCGCGAAGGTGTGTCCACCGCAAAATTCCATGAAGCGCAACCCTTCGGGAGATCGGCGGTGGATGCGCTCGATTAGTTTGCGGGCCAGTTGCGGGTCGCGGTATTCATCTATAAATTTCATATTCGTCAATCGTCCTTTC
>CAYNYM010000272.1:0-5308 GCA_964401325.1 uncultured Desulfobacteraceae bacterium
ATTGGTTGTGAAGTCGGGATTGTAAAGATTCCCGCCATGAGGCCACCCGGAATCCGTCGAAATCCCGTCAAACGGCACCGATGTCGTATTCCTCTTTGCGATCTGCAGGTTGTCCCAGCGAATTCCGAGATCCCGAGTGAAGGTCGTTGTGGCGTCCACAACCCTGGCCTCGATCATGACCTGTTTGACCGGGGCGTCAAATTGTTTGGCCAACTTCTTTGCCTCTTCGATCACCGACGCCACATCCTTTACGATAACCGTGCTGGTCCGTTTATCGACGCTCACTGTCCCACGTTCGCTCTTAATCGTGTCGATATGCACCTTGATCTCATCGACCGAGGCAAAATCCACGCCGATATATTCCGTTAAGATGGGTTCCTGTTTCCTCTGCCTTTCAATTTCCGCCTGAACCTTCTCTCTTTTGGCCTCAACTTCCCTTTCATACTCCGCCCGCCTTGCTTTCTCTTCAGCCTCGAACTGGGCGATTTTATTCTTTGTGGTAATCCAGATGACGTTTCCGGCCTTTCTCTTGTCCAGATCGTTATTGGCGAGAATCAGATCCAGGGCCTGATCCCACGGCACATTCTTCAAACGCATGGAGACATTGCCCTTGACATCCGGTCCCCAGACGATATTGAGATTGCTCACCTCACCGATCAGACGCAGGATATTCGTGACATCGGCATTCACAAAATCCATGGTCATGGGTGCTCCGGTATACTTCTTTTTCAAGAGTCCGGGGATAGGAGGGGCCGGCTCGGTCATCTCTGTCGCCTTGAAGAGTGCCGTTGGTTTAGGCTGATCAGCCTCTATTGACGGTGCCTCGGCCAGTTGAAGGGGAATGATCTTTTTTTCCGGCGGGACAATGAAACTGCGTTCAAAATCGATACTGAGCTGGGTATCCTCTTGCGTAACATGGAAGGGGACCATCTCTTTGAGAGATATGGCAATGGATACCTCTTTTTTTTCGGAGGAAAAATGGGGTTGCACCCAGTCCACCGCGCCATGGAAGTGGGTCGAATCAAGGTGCCTCATGAGTTGATAGGGGATGGTTGTTTTTGAAAGGCGCAAGACAAGATCCTTGGATCCCCGCCTGTCTAAATTGTATTGTCCTTTTTTATCCGTTGTCACCACCAACCTAGATTTTCCCCGCTCGAGCATGACAAAATCAATGCCCAAGACCTGATTCATCGTCGAGGGTTTGGGCTGAACAAAAATTCTGGGCTCATGAGGTGTCACCCCTGCCGTGAGGGATTTGTCCGCCTCGGGTTCGATCGGCCCGTCGGTCCGGGCCGCAGGTGCCCCCCCGTCCACGGCTGAGGCGGGCCCTTTTGCCAGTGTTACCTTCAGGATGTTATCTTCGGACGCCACCTTGTAAGGAGTCGGCTCCACCAGGGCCAGGACCACCCTTGATGTCATGGCCTGTGTTTTACCCTTTTCGATATGGACGCTCTCCAGGTTGCCCTTGCCCACATCGATGCTCTCGGGAAGGTCTTCATCGCGAGTCGCTCGAATATCCACAATGATTCGTGGGGGTCCCACCAACTGAAAGGTCGTGTACCGGGGAGAGATGGAACTCTTGATCTCCACCACGGTCTGTTCCGGGGAATGCACCACATGAATGGATTCTACAATGGGCAGTGAATTGTCAATGGACGCCCCTTGGATCTTACCCGTTGAGGCACATCCACACAAAAAAAGAAGCGCCGCCACTGCAACCGCTATGCGTGAGGGTTTTCCCATTTGGTGCAGGCTAAAATTTTTCCCCATTGATTCTCTCCTTGCAGTATAAATTCTCGAGAGCACTCTCTCTAGGTTTATGCCGATCAAAAAGTCGTCTGAGCAGGCGTGCAGTTACTCGAGAGCAGGCACTTTCTTGTCAACATCTTTGTATTGCGTCTTCCCTTTAAAATCCCTATATTCTTCCCTGATGACCACTTTTTTGTCCGTAATCTTGTGGACGGCGCCACCTTTCGTCCCAATGAGGACCCCTCTCTTAATCACATGGCCGGTCCCTTTGGAATCCCGAACCATCGCCCAGTTCCCCTTTGGACCGACGATAATGGCCGTCAACTCCAACTGCGACAGATCCACGGTTTCCAGGTAAGTCTTGGGCTTGTTCTTTTTCTTTTCCCCGACCTCTTCCGCCTCGGCCAAGAAAGGCTTAAAGGGATCGGACTTTCCTGTTGGGTCGTAGAGGAATACCGTACTCTTCCCCTGCGCTCCCTCCACATTCTTCATATCCCCTTCGGTTAAGGCGTTCCCGATCTGCTTCAGGGGTCTTGCCTCCTTATAAACAACGTCCTGAGAGGCCTGTGCTGAAAACAAAGGGATCGAGATAAAAAGCGCAAAGAAAAAAAACCTAATTTTTCGCGGACTCCTCGGCATCATTTCCACCTTTAAACCTGTATGTTACGGCATTGCATGTCGTGACCAGATTTGTAGAACGTGTTTGTACAGGCTTCATTGCGACATTCAAGATATTTACAATTCTGTCCATTTGCCCGATTTTATCAAAAAATACGGCAACATTATGATAACTACCACTCACTTCGATGGAAACGGGAATTTCCATATAAAAATCTCTTGCCTTTTCCTTTTGGGGACTGAAATTTCTGAATTCCAGTCGGGAATCGCTCCCCAACTGTGTAATCGTTTTCAAGAGACTTGGTATTTCCTTTGTATTGGGAAGAAGTTTCAGGGCTTCCCGGAATTGAGCGTCCACCTGAGCATACTCCGCCGCAAACTTTTCAAGATCCCTTGCCTTGAAGCGGGCTTGATTGAGCTGTTTTTGGAGCTTCTCAATTTTCTGGCCGCTCGTCTTGATATTCTCCTTCAGGGGCAGGTAGGCCAGCCAGACAAAAACACCCGCCAAAAGGACCATGGTTCCCACAAGGATCAATACCCTTATGGGCATCTTGATTTTTTCAATCTTTTCAAAAAAGGTCCCTGATTTCATATCCCTCTATCGTCCTGTTTTTCTACGGGCACTGCTATTTTTTTCTTCGTCTCTTTGCCGGTTGCGTTTCAGTTTTTTTCGGTTCCTTAAACGCATAGGTTTTGCATGTCAATTGAAAATCCGAGACATTCAGCCTGTACTGGGGCAAATTCCGCAACTTCGTGTTGCCCAAATCCACGGCCTGGATATGTTTCTGGGCCTCCAGGTTCGTCATAAACAGGGCCACGGTCTCATTGTCCATGGCCGTTCCGGCAAGGGTCAAAATGCCGCCGGTTTCGCTGAGCGATCTAAGCCATAGTTTATCCTTCGGCACGGCCATGGAGATCTCGGCAAGCAACAGAACCGGCCCCGTCTTGTTATTCTCAAGAGTCGTAATCACATTCAGTTTGTCTTTCAACTCCTTCGTTTTCTCATCTAACTTATTTATTTTATTTATGGTTTTTTGAAATTTTGCCAGATCCGTCCGAATCTCCCCTTCCTTGCTCTTCAGGGCGGACAAATCATGGGTCAGTGTCAGATACATATAGAACATGCCACTCAAGAGCAATAGGACACACAGGACATACAGTGTGATTTGCCGCTTGATGTTTTCCCTTTTTCTGGCCGCCCGATAGGGTAGGAGATTAATTCTTATCATTTGTCACCAATACTCCTCAGTGCGAGACCAACGGCCACAGCGGCCTGCGGAGCCATATAGCTCAAGTATTTTGGATCAAAAATATTTTTGTTGATCTGAAAACCGGCAAAAGGATTCAGTTCTTCAACCGGGATTTCCGTTTCCAGTGCCAGGTATTTTTTAAAGCCGGGGACTCGGCAGGAACCACCACTGACAAAAATCTTTTCAATCGTCTCATCAGGGTAAGTGCTTGAAAGAAAATCAAGTGCTCGTTTGATCTCATTCACCCACCCGGAAATAACAGATGAAAAAATTTCCTCCAGGCTGTCCGCATCCTGCTCCGGCTTGGTCACACCAAGCTTTATCTTTTCCGCCTCTTCGTACGAAACATCGAACTTTTCCATAATGGCTTCATTGATTTGAAAGCCGCCATAGGAAGAGTCCCTGGTAAAGAGCGATATGCCATCCTTTATTGCATTGATTCCGAGTTCTTGACTCCCGATATTAACAAGGGCGAAGCACCCCCGCGCCTGGCCCAGGCTCGCTTCCAGGGCATTTTGCATGGCAAAGGCATCCACGTCAAGAATCACCGGGTTAAGTCCTGATAACTGAAGAAGCCCGATGTAATCATCCACGATGTCTTTCTTCGCCGCCACAAGCATCACGTCCATGAGACTGGATTTTTCCTCTTCCCTTTCCTCGTCACCGGCGTCGTCCTCCCCCTCCTCTGCAGGGGACAGGATCTCATAGTCAAGATTGACGTCATTTATATCAAAGGGAATGTACTGCTCTGCTTCATCCTGGATGGTCGTTTCGAGTTCGGATTCGCCTCGCCTGTCTATGTTGATTTTCTTGACGATGACCGAATACCCGGATATGGATGTGGCGGCCTTTTTATTTCTTATTTTCAGATTCCTATAGAGGGTTTTGATAGCGGATGAGACGATTTCCATCTCTTTGATGGAACCTTCGGAAATGGCGTCGTCGGGCAGGCCGATCACGCCGAAATTTTTGAGGATGATACCCTTCTTGCTATCTTGCAATTCAACCAGTTTGATCGAATGGGACCCGATATCCAGCCCTATGAGCTGGTTTTTCTTTGGAATTGGCATCTTTTGACCTTATCAAGATCCGGGAAAGATTTTGTCTTTATCTGAAAGATCGAAACCGAGTGCGAGGATGATCTTTCTCCTCGTTTCCATCCGGCAGTTTTTCCCCTTCTCAACTCTGTCTATGGTCAGGGGAGAAACGCCTGCCTTTCTGGCCAGTTCCGCTTTGCTCATCAGGAGTTCTTCCCTGATATCTTTTACAATATTACGGCCCAATGCATCCTCCAGAGTATCGGTTAACCCAAAATTGCCTATATTCTCTGGTTTGGTATCATATATATGTGTCATTATTTGTCAAGTATTTCTTTATAAATTAATTTAATTTTACATAATTTGTATACATATAGGGCGTAATAAAAATTTTTAATACCAGATATTGTATAAATCGTAATCTTGTCAAATCATGTCGCCGTGTTGCAGCCACCCTCCTCCCCGAGCTGCCCCGATCGGTCTTAATACAACACATCGGCACAAGACAGATTTTCCTTTACATTTATGTGCGCTAAAGATTACATTTTGCCGAATTAATTTTCTATATGGTGTGAACTGACCGATCTCACCACGTTTTTTGGGATCATACCGGTTGTTGGCCCCCTAGCCTCTGTCCCGGATTTAGGAGTTGAA
>CAYNYM010000273.1:0-2527 GCA_964401325.1 uncultured Desulfobacteraceae bacterium
AATCTGGTGATGGGTTTGACCAAAATGCCTCTCTTCACCTTTTACTGGGTCTCCCAGGTCGGCATGCTGGCGGGAACCCTCATATATGTCAACGCGGGCAAGCAACTGGCAAAGATCGATTCCTTGTCCGGAATTCTTTCTCCGAGCCTTATTATTTCTTTCTTGATCCTCGGTCTCTTTCCCATCACGGTGAAGAAAGTTGTGGCCCGGTACCGCGCAAAAAAGGGCAAGGCAACTGCTGCGTCCGAACTCGAATAATTTTAGGAGAAACGAAAATCTATGGGGTTTCAATCCAGAGTCACGCGACCCGAAGTGCTCTTAAAGGCCGATGTGGCCTCCATGTCATTGGCGGCCGCCGAAATCTTCGTTACCGCCGCGCAGACGGCTGTCGGTGGAGCCGGGCGTTTTACCGTTTTTTTCATGATACGGCCACCACCGAGAGTGCTCCACAGAATGCTTGCGGAAAAACCCTTTTCCCAGCGCATCCCATGGGACAGGACCCACATCTTCTGGGTGGATGAACGTTGTGTTCCGGTGGACGATCTGGCCAGCAACTACGGCCTGGCAAAGAAGGATCTGCTCGGTCATGTCCCGATTCCCCGGGAGAATGTCCACCCCATGCCGTCGGATCTGCCTCCCTTTGAAGGCGCCCGGCAATACCGGGAGACCCTGGTCGAATTTTTCAAATTAAGGAGACGGCAGTTCCCTGTTTTTGATCTGATTTTTCTCGGAATCGGAAAAGACGGCCATACCGCCTCACTTTTCCCCGATCAACCGGCGCTGGAGGAGACGGAAAGGTCGACCACCCATGTCAAGGGGGGAGACCCCTTTGTAAACCGGATCACCCTGACCCTGCCGGTCTTGAGCCGGGGCAGGCAGGTCGTTTTCCTGGTTTCCGGAAAAGGGAAAGCAGAGATCATCAGGACGGTCTTGAAAGGAGAATCGGATCCTCCCCCTGCCGGCAAAGTGGTGCCCCTTTTCGGCCGATTGACCTGGATTCTGGACCTGAGAGCGGCTACATTGCTTCCCTAGGGGCGGTTTATCGTCTAAAGTGAGGAAGGATAAAAACCTGTACCAAGGTTCAGTCCCCTACAAGAAGACCACACGATACGGCACATCAAAAAGAAGGGATACCATGTCAAAGATACACGATTTGGCCAAACTCGGACAGTCCGTCTGGTATGATTCTATCCGCCGGTCTCTCGTGACCTCGGGCGAGTTGCAGGTCTGGATCGAGAGGGGACTTTGCGGCCTCACGTCCAATCCTGCCATTTTTGCAAAGGCCATTGCGGGGAGTGCGGATTATGACGAGGCCTTGCAGGATTTGGCGGAAGAAAACAAGCCGCCGGAGCAAATTTATGAGACCCTTGCGTTTGAGGATATCGCCATGGCCGCGGATCTTTTCAGGCCCGTGTATGAGGCGACCGGCGGCCTTGACGGTTTTGTCAGCCTGGAGATAATCCCCAAATTGGCCTGGGACACCTCGAACACGGTTTCGGAGGCGAAACGACTATTTGAAACCCTGGGGCGTCCCAACATCATGGTCAAGGTTCCGGCCACACCGGCCGGTATCCCGGCCATCGCGGAATTGATCGGTTCGGGGGTGAATGTCAATGTCACTCTCCTCTTTGGTATCAAAAATTACAGGGACGCCGCCCAAGCCTATATCCGGGGCCTGGAAAAACTGGCCTCGGACGGACCCTCGGTCAAGGGGGGACATCCGGTGGACAGGGTGGGTTCCGTGGCCTCCTTTTTTGTCAGCCGGGTGGATACGGCTGTGGATAGGGCCCTAGAGGCCGTCGGGAACGAGAACCTTCAGGGGAAAATCGCCCTCGCCAATGCCAAGCTTGCATACGTCGAGGCCCAGAGCCTCTTCAGCGGGTTGCCCTGGGAAAGGCTGTCCGCAAAGGGGGGACGGATCCAGAGGCTTCTCTGGGCCAGCACGGGGACCAAGAATCCCCTGTACCCGGATACCCTTTATGTGGATGAACTCATCGGACCGGATACGGTCAATACCATGCCCCCCGCCACGTTGAACAGGTTTCTGGACCATGGCACCCTGTCCCGGACCCTGTCCATGGGTCTGGAAGAGGCCACGACCCATTTGAGAGGGCTGAACGATCTGGGTATCGATTTGGATGAGATCACCCGGGGGCTTCAGGAAGAAGGTGTTGCGGCATTCGCCGAACCCTTTGAGGCGTTACTGCGAGGCATTTCCGAAAAACAGCAGGGCCTCTTAGAGGGCAAGAGGGCCTACTCCGCTGGCCTTGGGGCATACCGGGGGGCCGTGCAGGATGCCCTTGTCCGGCTCCGGGAAGAGAAGGTCATGGGCCGCATATGGGCCCATGATCACCGGGTCTGGAAGGAGAATTCGGGGGGGATTGCCAATCGCCTGGGCTGGCTCCACACCCCGGACGTCATGATTGATAAGATTCCGGCGATAACCGACTGGGTGCAGGAAGTGCGCGGCGCCGGCATGACCTCCGCCCTGCTGCTGGGCATGGGCAACTTCTGGTAATTGTACTAC
>CAYNYM010000273.1:2537-5275 GCA_964401325.1 uncultured Desulfobacteraceae bacterium
CGCACTTTCGGCCTCCGGCAGGCTTGTCTGGATCTTTCGGTCCTGGACAGTACAGACCCGGGTGCCATTCTACGCCGCGCGCGGCAACTCGATCCCGCCAGGACCCTTTACATCGTCTCCACCAAATCGGGCGGCACCGTGGAGACCCTCTCCTTTATGAAATATTTCTTCAATGCCGTTTCTCGGGCCGTGGGACCTGAAAAGGCGGGTCCCCATTTCGTAGCCATCACCGATCCCGGAAGCCCTCTTGAGAATATGGCAAAAACCCTGGGTTTTCGCCGGACCTTTCTCAATGACCCCAATATCGGTGGCCGTTATGCGGCCCTGTCCTATTTCGGGCTGGTACCGGCTGCACTGGTCGGCATAGACCTGAAGCAACTCCTGGAGAGGGGCTCCGCAGTGGCCCAAAACTGCGAGAGCTGCAACTGTCCCGTGGAAGGCGATAATTCCGGGGCCCGGCTGGGGGCCGTGATCGGGTCCCTGGCCCTTCGGGGCCGGGACAAACTCACGCTGATCATCTCACCCCCCCTGGCCCCTTTCGGGGCCTGGGTGGAGCAATTGATTGCCGAGAGCACAGGAAAAGAGGGCAGGGGAATCCTCCCGGTTGAAGGAGAAGTGCCGACCGAGCCCCGGTATTATGCCGGGGACAGGCTGTTTGTCTATCTGAGACTGAACAACGATCCTCACCACGATGGGAAGGTCGAGGCCCTGGAAGCGGCGGGTCACCCTGTGGTCCGGCTCGACCTCAAAGACCTCTACGATCTGGGGGGCGAGTTGTTCCGGTGGGAAATGGCCACTGCCGTGGCCGGAAGTATCCTCGGCATCAATCCTTTCGACCAACCCAATGTGGAATCCGCCAAGATCCTTGCGCGTGAGATGGTCGCCAGCTACCAAAAAGAGGGACGATTGCCCGAGTTGAATCCGACCTTTGAGGCCCATGGCCTCTTGGTCTACACCGACACCTCGGCCCGGGATCTCAAAGGGGCCCTGGAAGAGTTCCTCAAAAGGGTCGATCCCGGCACGGACCAGGCGGGGGGCAGAAGTTATATCGCCCTTCAGGCCTATTGCAGGCCCGATAAGGAGACGTATGGGCTCCTACAGGGCCTGAGGGAACGGATTCAGAAAAAATACCGTGTGGCCACGACACTCGGTTACGGCCCCCGTTTTCTCCATTCCACGGGCCAGCTCCACAAGGGCGACGGGGGCAAAGGTCTTTTCCTGCAGTTTACCTCTGAAACGGGAGAAGATGCTCCGATCCCCGACCAGGCCGGGGAGGAGGGCTCAACTCTCTCCTTCGGGGTGTTGAAAACGGCCCAGGCCCGGGGTGACCGCCGGGCCCTGATCGATGCGAACCGGCAGGTGATAGGATTTCATATCAAGGGGGATGTTGCCGGGGGGATAAAAACGATCATAGACGCGGTAAAGCCATGAAGGATCTGTTTGCACTTCTCATTTTTTTCCGCCCGAAACGGCCGTTTTCGGAAAAGTGACGGTATGAAAACCAACCCAAAGGAAAAAGACCTGGTGCTGGCAGGGGATATCGGCGGCACCAAAACCAACCTGGGTCTCTATGTCAGGGGAAAGGCACGCCCTCTTTTAAGAAGATGCGAAACCTATTCAAGCCCTGGTGCCCGGGACCTCGAAAGTATTGTTGCCGGATTCCTTGAAACCTATCCCGTGCCTCTGCGGGCCGCCTGTTTCGGCATCGCAGGCCCGGTCATCAAGGGAGAGAGCCGGACCACAAACCTGCCCTGGCGGGTGGCTGAGTTGGGGCTCAAAAGGCGTTTCAAATGGTCCCGTGTCCGTGTCATGAATGATTTGACCGCTGCGGCACTGGCCGTCCCGCTCCTTAAGCGGGGGGATTTTGTCACCCTGAACGAGGCCCGGGCCGGAAAGGGCGGGAATTTTGCCCTCATCGCCCCGGGAACGGGCCTGGGCCAGGCACTGCTCCTTCATGAGGGCGGTCGAGTGCTCCCCGTGTCCTCGGAGGGGGGGCATGCAGAGTTTGCCCCTGCCAGTGAAGATGAAATCTCGTTATGGCGATACCTTCATGAGAGATTCGGCCATGTGAGCATAGAGCGGGTCCTGTCCGGGCCGGGGCTTGTAAATATCTATTCCTGGCTCAGGGAATCGGGAGGTCACAGGGAGCCTGCGTGGCTCACCACACTGCTGGAAGAAAGAGACCCGGCCGAAGTCATTTCCGAGACGGCCCTGATGGGTCGCAATCGCAGGTGCGTGGCGTCGCTGAATGTGTTTACCTCCATTTTCGGGGCCGTTTGCGGGAACGTGGCCCTGTCCGGAATGGCAACGGGCGGGGTCTATCTGGGCGGGGGGATTCCTCCGAAGATCCTGCCTGTCTTGAAACAAGACCTTTTTATGAAGGCCTTTACCGACAAGGGCAGGTTCAGCGATTTCATGAAGAAGATTCCCGTTCGCGTCATACTGAATGACCGGGCGCCCCTGTTGGGGGCGGCACGGTGTGCCCTGGATCTGCCGCCCGGATGCTAGCCGGATTCCATGGGCAAATGGATAGGTGTTTCTTTGTTCGGAAAGGAGGCCCTCATGGACTTCAAGGATGTCATCAATCAGCGGCGGGCGGTCAATTTTTTCGATCCTGAAAGAACCGTCCCGGACCAACTCATCGAAGAGATGATCGAAACGGCGGCCCAGGCGCCCTCCAGCTTTAATCTCCAGCCCTGGAGCCTGATGATCCTCAAGGACCAGGAGGAGAAGTTGAA
>CAYNYM010000274.1:0-5251 GCA_964401325.1 uncultured Desulfobacteraceae bacterium
GGTGCCAAATCCGAAAACCTGGCCACGGTATGGCTCCTTTACCATTTGACGGATCACCTGACCATGGGTGAATTCAGCAGGCTTGTTGAAATGCTTGGTCTGGCGCGGGGCGAAACCGAGCCTTACGAGGCCTATGTCAAAAGGATCCGCGACACCCACGGCGTCGTTGTCAACCGCAGGACCCTTATGGAGGCCGCCTTTGACAGGGCCCGTAAAGAGATCGTACCCGATTTTATCTTTGGCGGGCTGGAGCAGGAACTTCCTGCCTTGGAGCGCATCCGATTTGATGTGGATCCCGCAAATTTAGACCTCCAGCATCCTGAAGAGTTAAAAATCTACCGGCACACCTTTAAAAGGCTTCAGGCCTTAAACTCCAGGATGAAAGAGACCTTTGCAGGAATCAAGACGATGGTCCACGGCAATGAAGACAAGGACGGTTTTGGCCTCTCGGACAATTCTGCCCTGCCCCTGCCCTACTATTACATTTCAGGGGAGGGGAAAACGATCCCTGACGTCGTCTACAGTGAGGCCGTTGATTCCAAAACGGACGCCCATCTGTTCCCCCTCACATCCCGGTGGCTCATGGAACACCATCCGGAAATTGAATCCGAAGACATCCGGATCGACGGTCTCTTGACCTCAAAGGCGATTGAGCTTCTTCAGGTCCGCATGACGGAGATCTACCGGCAATTCCTCGGATTCAAGCGTTATGACCGGGAGGTCTTATACGCCATAAGGGATTTTCGAACGCTCGTTCATCTGATCTATGTGACAAGGCTGTGCGAGGAATTAGGGATCTCCACGCCCCTCGATCCCGTCCTTTCTTTCCCGTTGGGTGCCAATGCCATCAGCATTATGGAAGCGGCCCTGGCCTATCACACGCTCATGACAGGCCGGATCGATTCTTTTCCCGCCGATACGGAATCAGGGATGGCCCCGATCATTGAAAAAATCGAGGATCGCAACGGAGAGATCATCTGGCAATATAATCCTCAACCTGAAAAGGTGCTCTCAGATCGCATCTCGGGTTTGATATCTGAGGTCCTGCACATGGTTATGGAAAAGGGGACAGGGCAAAGTGCGCAGAATGCCGTGCAACTGGTCCTGGACGTGGGGGAAGACAAGGCCGGAGTTCCCCTTGCCACCTTTGGGAAGACGGGTACGGCCAACAAATTTACGAATTCGAGTTTTGTAGGATTTATCCCCGGCCCCGGTACCGAATCCGGTGAACTTGAAAACAACCAGGGCTACGTTGTTGCAAGTTATGTGGGTTACGACGATAATCGTCCGATGAAGGGCAAACACATCTCCATATACGGTTCCTCGGGCGCCTTGCCCTTGTGGATCGATACGGTAAATGCTATTGCAAACAGCGAGGAGTACAAGAGGCATCTTCCGGTTGCGGATTTTGCCTTCGGTAATCAACGGCTTTCCTTTGAGACCAAGCTGTCATTTCAGGAGGTACGCGTTTCCACAAAGACGGGGCTCCCCCTGAAAGAGCAGGCGACCCTGCTCCAGGAGCCGTCTTTACTGCTATTCTCGGATGTTCAAAGAAAAAGGGAGGAGAGCACCTGGACCTACAATCGGGTCTTTGAACCCATGCATGGAGAAAATGATGAATCGACAGACCCGAACTAGCCTGATTGCGGCCATTCTAATCGGTCTTTTTCTTGTATCCGGGTGTATCCCGGTCACCCAGAAGGAAATGACGGCAAAGGCCCCCATGCCCTCCATGGATCTCGTTTCCCCCCGCATGCTTAAAATAAAAATAGCCGATCTCAACAAACTCTTGACATCGGACCTGCTGGATGAGCGGCAGAGGGAGGTCGCCTCAAGGCTGTTGGAAACCTACAAAAAGATACAGTTGGATATCCAGGGCCACCGGGGAGAGGCGGATTGTGCCGCCACAATAGAAACCCTTTTGGGCTTTTTGACCCATATGGACGAAACCCTCTTGAAAAGCGCCAAAAAGGAATCCGGCCTTGATCAACAAATCATCCATCGGTATTTCCAAAGGCGAACCACCCTGTTTGATGACTATCTCTACGGCAATTATCAAGGTGTTGTCGACAAGGCCATCGAACTGAAAGACTCTTTTGGCGTTGATGCCTTGACACCGGAAATCGGACTCCTCTTTGCTTCCTCTCTGGCCAAACGGGGCATGTTGGAAGAGGCCCTGAACGTTTCCGAACGAATCATGCGGGAGCTTGAAGGGAGACCCGACTTAATTCACTTGCTGGCCGATATGGTCGAGTGGGAATTGGGATTGGGAAACAGAGACAAGGCCCTTCAGGTCTACGAAAGACTATTGGACAACCTTGATGAAAGAAAGGCGTTGCTGAAAAAATCTCAAAAAAAACTGGCGCTCAAACAGGATGAGGGCCCTTCTGTCGCCGACAAAACTCTTCCCGCAGAACGCGATCATGTCGCAACCGGCGAGGATTTCATGTCCATTGATCAATTGGGACGTGAGCTCGACAGCCTCCTTGAAAGACATGAACACCGGAAGGCAAAAATTCTCATCATACAACGCAGATTAAATACCCAGGACCCCTCTGAAACAGTTTTTCTTGACCGAGCCTTTCAACGTGCAGAGCAGGCGGAGGCGGAATTCAAGAGTCAAGGACCCGATAATTCTCCCGAAGAGGATCCCCTGAAACTGGCGAAGACCTTGCTCGAAGAAGAGAAGTTCGAGGAGGCCATTGAGAGTATCACCGTCCTTGAAGGGAATCAAATCAACGCCTCACAGGCAAAGGCACTGAAAACTCTCGCCACGGAGGGGATGATAAAACGCGAGCGTAAGGAGGCGGCACGACTCTTTTTGCTGGCAAAGAACAGCCAGGATCCGGAAAAGAAGAAAAAAAACCTCCTATCCTCCTATGATATACTTAAACAATTAATTTATAAATATCCATTATCAACTTTAAATCAAAAGATAAAAAATAACTTAAAAACCGTTGAGAACGAACTGAAAAAACTTGAAATCTTCCCCGAATAGAACCGGTTGAAAAAGACCCATGCATGCAGGTCTCAAAAATGTTCAGGTTATCGGCATAGGCCAGGCGAGTCTGGACTACCTGGGGAGGGTCACGACGTTTCCCGGAGAGGACGAAAAAGTCGAACTAGCGGACTTGCATAGGCAATGCGGTGGGCCGGCCTCAACCGCCCTGGCCACCCTGTCTCGATTGGGAATTGCAACCTCCTTTTGGGGAAGCGTATCCGATGATCCTTTTGGTAGAGAAATACGGGAAGGCCTCATTGCAGATGGCGTTGACGCCACGTTTCTTAGAGTGACCCCCGGATATACATCACAATTTGCCTTTATTGCCATCACCAAAGATTCCGGAATGAGAACCATTTTCTGGACAAGAGGCAATGTGCCGCCCCTGAAACCCGATGAAATCGACCTGACCCCTTATTCACAGGCTGAAATTCTTCATCTGGACGGACTCATGATCGAGGCCTCCATGGAGGCGGCTCGTCAGGCCAGAGATCTGGGCCTCAGGGTGGTGTTGGATGCCGGCACCATGCGGGAAGGCTCGATTGAGCTGATCCACAAGGTGGATGTCCTTATTGCCTCCGAAAAATTTGCCGTGCCTCTTACCGGAAATTCGAATTCCTCGGAAAGCGCCCTGAGGGCACTTTCACAATTGGGCCCCGGTGAAGTGGTGATCACTCTCGGTTCAAAGGGAAGCATCGGTCTTTCGGGAAAAACGCTGTTCAGGCAGAGGGCCTATCCCGTTACCGCGGTGGATACGACAGGGGCTGGAGACGTCTATCACGGTGCCTATATCTTCGGAATGCTGCACAATTGGGGCATGAAGGATTGCATGAGGTTTGCGGCAGCGGCAGCGGCCGTCAAATGCATGCAAATTGGAGCACGAAAGGGGATCCCCGACCACGCACAAATCCAAAATCTTATCTCACAGTATCCCGCCATTTAGCCTGCACTTCCAAAGGGTTGTTTCAGGATCACCCATTCACATGCATTCAATTACTGAGAAAAAGGCATGGAGGCCTTTACATCGCGTTTAAAGGATTTATTTTAGGGGTGTGGAAAACGATAAAGAAAAAAGGTCTGAATGCCGATATTAAATTTAAAGACACCATCTCTTGATGAGAGCTATAGGACTCGATTCTGTGCCTATTCACAAGACAACGAAGTGACACCCTGCTTCAACACAATTGCAATAAACCGAGAGAAGGCTGTTCAGGCCGATTGAGGTTAGCATTTAAAAAAAGGGGGCAAGCGGTGACACTTTCACCGCTTCTCGAGTGTGCGTGCATCTTTTCCACGGGCATCTTCAATACTTTATGGAAAAAAGATGGTAGCCGGGGAGAATAACGGCATTCAGGGAAGCTAAAGTGTAGCAGACCTGTTGACCCGTTAACTTGAAGCCCAACCCTGAAGACGCTTATTGAAAGACAAACTTCAAATGAACAATCGAAAGACCCGCGGGTTGCATTTCCGCGGGTCTTTTTGTTGATATTTCCCGAATGAAGCATTCCTCGAATCACGCTTGATGCCCAATCGTGCTTACCTTTTACGGAAAATCAGATCCCTCAAGGGATGGAGGCACCTTTTGATTTCCAGGGGCGTCAATTCGAGGGTCATGGTCCCCCTGTAATCCTTTCCCTGCAATTCCCCCATGATGCTCTTGAAATCAACGATACCCTCTCCGGGAGGCAGGTGGAGGTCATCGGCTTGGGATTGCCCTCCCCTGTTGTCGTGCACATGGACATGTTTGATTCTGTCTGAAAATCTTTCGATAAATCCATGGCTCGTGTTCTTTTCCGACAGGAGCTGCGCATGGCCAAGATCCAGGGTCATGAAAAGTTGCGGGAGGGCCGTAAAGGCTACCATGAAGTCATCGGCATTTTCGCTCAAGTTCTCGATACAAAGCGTAACGCCGGCCACACCGGTTTTTTTCAGGATCCTGTTGAGCATGGTGATTTTGAAATCGATGACATCCCTTCTGACAAAACGGGGGTCCAGCCACAGATGAATGGTCAGCAGCGGCATCTCCAGGTCCTTCATGAAAGGAAGGAGCGCCAGGATTTTCGGAAGGTACACCCTTTCCAGTGAAAGGATATCGTTCGGATCCCCTTCAAGCGGACCGTGGCAAAGGTAAAAGACCCCCAGACTTTCCTTGAGGCCTTGATATCTTGCGACACGACGAGAGAAGGTCGAAGGATCTCTAATAGGAATTTCGGCAAATGCCAGGCCGAGATCGTGGAGTTTTCTGACATC
>CAYNYM010000275.1:0-5249 GCA_964401325.1 uncultured Desulfobacteraceae bacterium
CATCGCGCCTATTGATGAGGTGGGAGATATCGCCGGTTACGATATCGTTTTTTGCGGTTTTCCAGTCCAGGGCAGCACCGTTCCGGGCAAGGTCCAGCCGTTCTTGAAAAATGTGCCGGACGGTAAGAAGCTGGCGATCTTTGCCACCCACGGCTCCCTTCGGGGCGGGCAACTGGCTGTTACCGCCTTTGATTACGCCATGACCCTGGCGAACAAGGCAAAAATTCTCGGGACCTTCGGATGTCGGGGAAAGGTCAAATCGAGTCTTATCGAAGCCCTGATGAAAAAACCCGAACACAAGGCATGGGCGGAGGAAGCCCAGAGCAGCGCCGGCAACCATCCCGATGTGGGAGATGTCGAAGACGGCAAAGACTTTGCGCAAAAGATACTGAGTAAAGCACATTTAGGTTGAACATAGGCCTTCCGGGTCCCCTTGAAAATCCGGTTCATGCATTCCTTTGACCTGCACGGGTTGCAGGCCGAAATGAAGGGCACGAAACCAATTGATGCCCCGGAATTCTCTTTTGGTTTAAAATACCCGGCCCCCTGGACCCGGATCCTTGACGCCTCCGCAGCCCATTGGGGCCACCGGAGACTTTCACATCGGCGAAGCGTATGCCTTTTTCGCGGGGTCTCATGTCCGTGCCCTTTGAGTAAAATGGCGGGCCGGTAGAGTTGACCACTGGGAGACTGTCACGATGGAACATTTTGTGATCAGGGAAATGGAGCCCAGAAAGCCTTCTGAGGACATTGAAATTCGTGCGATATCGGGTGAGCGGATGACCATGGCCTTTTTCCATCTTGCCCCTGGATCGGCGGTTCCCGAACACTCCCACCCTCACGAGCAGATCGGCACGGTCCTGAAGGGTTCCATGGTCTTTGTCATCGATGGCAAGGAGCAGTTGATTCCCGAAGGCGGGGCCTACATCATTCCCTCAAACGCCCCTCACGGGGGACGATGTGGGGATACGGTGACCGAGGTGATCGAGGTGTTCTCTCCCGTGAGAGAAGATATGAAGTGAGATGCAAGGCCAAGGGATCGAGATAAGGGCCTCTTCAAGACAGGCGCTGTCCGACCTTAAAACAATGACAGGGAATTAGCGATCCGTATCTGTTTTCTCCCCATCTCGGCTCACCACAAGGCCCCCTCTCCCCCTTCCCTTTATCGCTCCCCCCTGATGGTTTGCCTTAACTCACCCACCACAAGCGCTTCCATGGCGAAGTCCCGATTGCCCATAGCGTGCTCCCTTTTGTCCAAATCATAACGGATTGGGCTTATCTGCCCGGGGGACGGCGGGAAGGACGAATTGCGGCCGGTTTTTTTTCCGGTTGACCCAAACCGCCCTCTCTGTGGGGAAAAGAGCGCATAAGATTTGACACTTGCATGATTTCCGGACCTGCTTTTTTGCCTGAAACTCTCGGCTTTTTATTTAAATATGGGTCAAAGTAAATTTAATTGTGTTGAAATGATTATTTAAGAGTGTTGGCATGGTTCCTGCTGAATAAATGAAAAGAGGATTCATTTGCATATGAGAGATCATCATCGCGGCATTTTATGCGTGTCCCTTTTGCTCATCTTGTGCGCCGGGATATCCTTTCCTGAAGGATACTGTGGCGCGTCTGAGCCCTTCCCCCTGTATCCCTGCATCAGACCCAATGTGGGCTTCTGGGAAAAGGTCTACTCCAAGTATGACACCACCCATGGCATCATTCACGACGGCCGGAACTTGGGCATCATCTATGAGGTGATTGATCTCAAAAAGAGAGGCTCCCGCAATGCCGGCAGGGTGAACAAAAAGCGTATCGAAAGGGCAAAGAAGAAGTATGCCGGCATATTGAGGCAACTGGCCTCCAATCCCTCTCATGGCAAACGGGAATCAAGACGGGTAGCGGCCCTTTTCGGGGTTGGTGCGAAGCGAGACACCTATCGACAGGCCATGAGAAATATCCGGTGTCAGGTGGGACAGAGAGACCGGTTCCGCGAGGGTCTCATCCGGTCCGGCGCCTATCTTGGGGAGATAAAACGCATTTTTGTCTCCCAGGGTCTGCCGGTCGATCTCGCCTATCTGCCCCATGTGGAATCCTCCTTCAATCCCAAGGCCTACAGTAAATTCGGTGCCGCGGGCGTCTGGCAGTTCACCCGTTCCACCGGTAAACGATTTATGTTGGTGAATTACACCGTTGACGAGCGCTGGGATCCAATACGAGCCAGTCACGCAGCGGCAAAATTGCTCAAGTCCAATTACAGGAAGCTCGGTAGTTGGCCCCTGGCCATCACGGCCTACAACCATGGGGTGGCAGGCATAAACCGGGCCAGGAAGCAAAAGGGGGGCTATGAATCCATCTTTAAGAATTATAGGGGCCGCCGATTCAAGTTCGCCTCCCGTAATTTTTATTCCGAATTTCTGGCCGCCCGGAAGGTGGCCAAGAAAGCGGACAGGTATTTCGGGCGACTCAAGCGCCACAAGCCTGAAAAGAGCCGAAAGACCATGCTCCAGGGTTATGCCTCCATCGGGGATATCTCACGCCATTTTGGCGTGGGTATAAAGACCTTGAAACGACTCAATCCCGCCCTGCGCCCCCCTGTATACAGGGGGCAGAAATATGTGCCCAAGGGTTACACCCTTCGGTTGCCTGCGGGACAGGGTGTGAGAACGGTTTCCCTCAAAATCCCAAAAAATATTTATCAGTCGCGACAGAAGCACAGCAGTATCTATCTTGTCCGGAAAGGAGATACTGTCGGGAAGATTGCACGTATGCACGGTGTCAGGACGGATGACATCATCATTGCCAATCATCTCAGTTCGCGTGCCCTGATCCGCCCCGGCCAGAATTTGCGTATCCCGGCAACCGGAAAGCACCCTGTCAGACTGGCTTCGGTCAAGGAAAAGAAGAATGGGACGCAAGTCTCGAACGCTGTGAAAGGTGCAAGAACGGAAAACGTCGTGTTACCCGAGAAGAAAAGGCCGGTTCAAAAACCGGTCAAACCGTCCATTCCGGCCAAAGTCTCCGAACCTCCCATCGATCCTGAGGCCGTCACCGGAAATCTGCTCGTGGAAGAGGTCTCGCATCTGAAGGGGAAGACAGTGGGGATCATTCGGGTGGGGGTGCAAGAGACCTTGGGACATTATGCGGAATGGCTGGAGATCCCCACAAAGGAAATCCGACGGTTAAACGGGTTCTCATACGAAAGGGTCGTACGGGTGAACGAACCGATCAAGGTTTTCCTTCACAAGACCTCCAAGGATCATTTCGAGGAAAAACGGTTCGAGTACCACAAGGAGATGCAGGAGGATTTTTTTGCGGCCTACCGGATAGAAGAAGTCAAAACCTACCATATCAAGAACGGGGACAACCTATGGTCTCTTTGTCTCGAGACCTTCCAGGTCCCACTCTGGCTGATCAATAAGTACAACCCGAAACTGGATTTTGACAGGCTCCGGCCCTTTCAGCAGATCCGCATCCCGGTCGTAGAAGCGATCTGAGAAACGGCGGGATCGGGGATGTGGTCGGCCCTGCCCCCGTCCTATCCGGATATTGAAAGACCCTTAATGGCAGGAATCCAAGGTCCCGGGGAAGAGGCCCTGCGGCATGACTTATATGCCACCCTCATCGCATTGAACATCCAAGGCTGCAGAGTGAAGACCGACGGTGGTCGGGGAGAATGTGATTTCTACGGCGATTTCTCCTGAAGGGTCGAGCCTCAGGGGCAGGTTGGGCGCGCTGATGGAGAAGGGCGAGAGGTTGTCCCCTTTAAGGCCGATGGAACGAAGGACAAGAGATTCCTGTCCCCCATTGCGAATGGTGAAAACCACCGCCTTTCGGGTCCCCAGGTCAATGGTTCCGGAATCCCACGTCTCCGGGGTGATGACGAGCGGAGAATCGGTTGTTTCTTCGGCTGCGTAAGCATTAGAGATGCCGAAGGCAAGGAAAAGAGTTGCCAGCAACACAGTGATAAAACGCCATTTGGTCATTTTCATCTCCTTATTCAAGGTATCGGAAGGCACCCTTTGTCTGCTTAAGAGGTCCTCCCGACAATCTCCTCCCAGCAGGACCATTGGCATTCGGTCCCGCTGAGGTCGCGCAATGCGGGGTTGTTGCAGTAGGCCCCGTTCAGGGTATCCCGGTCCCCTTCGGTGCCCCATTCCAGGAGAAACTCTGTCGTTCCTCTTCCTTCGGGGCACTCCATTGTGAGCATACTTCTTCGGACGAATTCCATCATGCCGTCCCCTTTACAAAAAATAAACACCTTTCATCATATATTATTTCGTGCGGGATGGCATCCTTTAAATATCTCCATAAATTTCTGGTGGGCATTTGATTGCCAAATTTTCTGCCGAGAACAAGCAAAGAACCTTGTTTAAAGGCGGGAATCTTCGACCGTTTTACGTCTCAGTATTCCCCGAGCGCCCGCCTGAGCCTGGCCTTGGCGAGGTTGTGGTTATAGAGGGCGCTGTAGTAGTTGACCCTGGCCTGGGTGAGCAGGCTCTGGGCGTCCAACACCTCGGTGATGGTCGTGACCTGGGCCTTGTAACGCTCCTCGCTCACCCGCAGGTTCTCCTCGCCCTGTTCCACCGCCTTTTCCGTGGTCGGGACGTTTTTGGCCGCTACGTCGAGATCCAGTACCGCCTTCCTGATCTCCAGGGCGATCGCGTCTTCAAGAATTTTTCGGGTCTCCTGGATCTGTCGTTTGACGCTTTCCTTTTCCCGGACGGCGCTCCGGGTCTTGCCCCACTCCCAGAAGGTCCAGGTCAGGCCCGCCGCGACCTGCCAGTGACCGGCGTCATGAAAATCGCTGCCTGAGACGCGCACATCGTCCCCTTCTTTGATGTAGTCATAGGAGAGGGACGCCTCGGGGTAGAACTTGCTCCCGGCCAGTCTGATCTGCTGATCCGCCTGCTGCAAATTGACGTCAATGAGCCTGATCTCCGGTCGGGAGTTGAGGGCCCTTTCCTGGTATGTCTCGAAGCTTCCTTCTTCGGGACTGTAGACCAGGATATCCTCCACTTCCACAGGATTGTTCACAGGCCTTGAGAGCAGAGTATTGAAGGCCGATTTGGTCAATTTCACCGCGTTTCGGGCCTTGACCAGACCCTGCACGGCATTGGCCAGTTCTACTTCCACCTTGAGAAGATCGTTTATGGGGATCATCCCCACCTTGTAAAAACTGCGGGTTACGTGCACATTGGACCTCAGGGATTCTACCGCTTTTTCGGCGACCTCCACCGCCTTTTCCGCCCCGAGAATAT